>NZ_JBEYFS010000292.1:0-12255 GCF_040634475.1 Streptomyces sp. NPDC007095 | reverse complement strand
ATCGCCGCCAGGTTAAACGGGGGGGGCTGCGTCCCCGCCGGCGGGGGGCCCTGCCCCCAAACCCGGGGGGCACCCCAGCTTTCTACGCCGCGGGGGTCCCCGGCAGAAAGTCCTACGCGGCCGAGCTGCTGCTCGACGAGCCGCTGCCCGACGACTTCGAGTCGGACGAGGACGACGAGGTCGTCGACGGCGAGGGCGAGGAGGTCGACGGCTTGGACGCCGGCGAGCTGCTCGACGACGAGCCACGGCTGTCGTTGCGGTAGAAGCCGGAGCCCTTGAAGACAATGCCGACGGCCGAGAACACCTTCTTCAGGCGTCCACCGCAGTTGGGGCACTCGGTCAGGGCATCGTCGGTGAACTTCTGCACCGCCTCGAGGCCCTCGCCACACTCGGTGCACTGGTACTGGTAGGTCGGCACTTGTCTTCCTCCTGGCACTCTCACTCAATGAGTGCTAACGACGATCCATACTGACGTATTCCGCGAGATCAGTCCACTGTCACCGGCACTCGGTGACCGACGCCACGTGCGACGGTGCGTCCGGAGGGCCGCGTGGCCAGCCGTGAGCGCAGGGCCAGCAGGGTCGCCAGCGCCAGTGCCGTACCGGCCATCGGCACCAGGAACCCGGCACCGTTCCACAGGTCGTCCTCCAGCTGTCCGGCGACCGTGACGGCCGCCGCCTGGCCGAGCGCGACGGCGCCGGTCAGCCAGGTGAAGGCCTCGGTGCGGGCGCCCGCCGGGACCAGGCCCTCGACCAGCGTGTAGCCGGTGATCAAGGACGGAGCGATGCACATGCCGACCAGGAGGCCGATCGCGGCGAGCACGACCACGGAGTGCGCGGCCCACAGTCCGCACGCGGCGAGCGCCAGGGCGGCGTAGCCGATGACGAGCCGCCGCTGCGGGGCCACCTTCCAGGCGATGGCTCCGCAGACGACGCCGGAGAGCATGTTGCCCGCGGCGAAGACGCCGTACAGGACGCCGTTCAGACCGGGCTCGCCGATCGACTCGCTGAACGCGGCGAGCGAGACCTGCATACCGCCGAAGACGGAGCCGATGCCCAGGAAGGTCACGATCAGCACGCGCACTCCGGGGACCCGCAGCGCGGAACCGTGCTCCACGCGCGTGTGCCCGGCGGCCGCGACAGCGGGCTGGGTGCTCTTCTGCGCGGCGAAGAGGAGACCGCCGATCAGGGTCAGCCCGGCCTCGGTCAGCAGGCCCGCGGCCGGGTGCACGGCGGTGCACAGCGCCGTGGCGAGCAGCGGGCCGAACACGAAGGTCAGCTCGTCCGTGACGGACTCGAAGGCTGCCGCGGTGGTCATCAGGGGCGAGTCCTGGAGCTTCACGCCCCAGCGGGCGCGCACCATGGGTCCGACCTGGGGCACCGAGGCGCCGGTCGGCACGGCGGCGAGGAAAAGGGCCCACAAGGGGGCGTCCGTCAGCGCCAGCGCCGTCAGGGAGAGGCCTGCCAGGGCGTGCACCAGGACGCCGGGCAGCAGGACGGCCCGCTGGCCGTGGCGGTCGGCGAGACGGCCGGTGAAGGGTGCGAACAGCGCCATGGAGACGCCGGTGACGGCGGCGACGGCGCCGGCGGCTCCGTACGAGCCGGTGGTGTGCTGGACGAGGAGTACGAGGGAGAGCGTCAGCATGGCGAAGGGCTGACGTGCGGCGAAGCCGGGGAGCAGGAACGTCCAGGCGCCGCGGGTGCGCAGCAGCTGTCCATATCCGGGGCGGGAGGTGACCGTGGATGCCACGGCCCGTGCCTTTCTGCCGCCTGGTAGCGCGCCCGTGCGGGGGGCGCCGAGAGCTGTCCTCTTGCGCGGAACTGCGGTAGATGCCGCGCCGCCCACTGCGAGGGCGTCACGACCGCCATACGGTCGCGCCAGCTCTGCTTCAGGCAGAGTTGGTTCGATCAAGGTGTGCCTTCATCGTACAGGGGCGAGTGCTGCGGTGCCTGTGAAAGTGAGCACCATGGCGGTGTTCGCCTGCGAATGCACATCGCCCCTTAATGTCCCGTTTACTGTCCGGAATGTCGGGAGTGTGGTCCGGCGCCGTTGCCCGCGAGGCCCAGCCAGCCCGCCAGCTTGCCGCCCTGGCCCACCGCGCGCAGCCGTCGCTCGGCCGCGTCCCGGACCGGGTCGGTGGCCACCACGAGCAGCTCGTCGCCGCGGCGCAGGACGGTCGTGGGCAGCGGCACGAAGGACGTCCCTTCGCGTACGACGAGGGTGACGGCGGCCCCCGAGGGCATGCGCAGCTCGGCCACCTCCACGCCGTGCATGCGGGAGCCCTTCGGGATCGCGACGGACAGCAGATGGCCGCGCAGCCGCTCCAGGGGTGCCGATTCGATCCCGAGGTCGGCGGCGCCCTCGGACTCGCCCAGTCGCAGCTTCCGGGCCAGCCAGGGCAGCGTGGGGCCCTGGATGAGGGTGTAGGCGACGACCAGGACGAAGACGATGTTGAAGATCCGGCGGCTCTCCGCGATGCCGCTCACCATCGGGATGGTCGCCAGGATGATGGGTACGGCGCCGCGCAGGCCCGCCCAGGACAGCAGCGTCTGCTCCTGCCACGGAATGCGGAAGGGCAGCAGGCTGACCACGACGCTCAGGGGGCGCGCCACCATGGTGAGCACCAGGCCGATGACGAGGGCCGGCATGATGTCGTCGCCCATCTCGTGCGGGGTGACCAGCAGGCCGAGCAGGACGAACATGCCGATCTGGGCGATCCAGCCGAGGCCTTCGGCGAAGCCTCGGGTGGCGGGCCAGTGCGGCAGTTTGGCGTTGCCGAGCATCATCGCCGCGAGGTAGACGGCGAGGAAGCCGCTGCCGTGCGCGAGCGCGCCGGCCGCGTAGGCGGTGACCGCGATCGCCATCACGGCGATCGGGTAGAGGCCGGAGGCGGGCAGCGCCACGTGCCGCAGCCCCCAGGAGCCGAGCCAGCCCACCGCGAGGCCGATGGCCGCGCCGATGGCCAGTTCCAGGGTTATCTCGCCCAGCAGCACGTACCAGTGCTCCACGGGGCCCGCCGTGCAGAACGCGACGACGAGGATGACCACCGGGGCGTCGTTGAAGCCGGACTCGGCCTCCAGGATGCCCGTCACGCGCGCGGGCAGGGGTACTTTCCGCAGTACCGAGAAGACGGCCGCCGCGTCCGTCGAGGACACCACCGCGCCGATGATGAGCGCCTGCCGCCATTCCAGGCCGATCAGGTAGTGGGCGGCCGCGGCCGTCACTCCGACGCTCACCGCGATGCCGACCAGTGCCAGCGAGGTGGCCGCGGGCAGCGCCGGCTTGATTTCCTTCCACTTCGTGCCGAGGCCGCCCTCGGCCAGGATCACGACCAGGGCCGCGTATCCGATGACCTGGGTCAGTTCGGCGTTGCTGAAGTGGACGTTGCCGACCCCGTCCTGGCCCATGGCGACGCCGATGCCGAGGTAGACGAGCAGGCTGGGGAGCCCGCTGCGCGAAGAGATACGAACCGCTGCCACCGCGACGAGCAGAACGAGCGAGCAGACGAGCAGGAGCTGGTTGAGGTGGTGGACAGTCAGCGGCTGTTCCCTTCTCGCCAATCCGGGCACTGGATTCGAACGTGTGGATGTGAACACGTCGATTCGATGTGATCGCGTCGGGGCCGACGCGTGGAATCGATGTGATCGCGTGGATCCGGGCACGTCGATCCGGACACCCGAAGTCGGTACATGAGTCCAAGTACTTCGTTACCTTACCTAACTCTTGACGCTTTCTTGACGCTCGAGGGGCCGAGATCGAACGCTCGTCCGTCCTGTACCCGACTCCGCGTCAAGGCGCGTCGGGCCCTGCGCCTATGGTTGCTCCAGCACTCCAGGACCGCCTGCCGCTCGCGTTAGGACAGCAAGGACAGCGATGCCCCCGAACACCACCGCCTCTTCCGGCCAGAAGCCGGGCAAGTCCGGCAGGAAGAAGGGGCGCAAGGCCCGACTGGTCCTGATCGTCCTGGTTCTGGCCCTCTTCGGAGGCGTTGCCTATGGCGGTTACTGGGGGGTCAGTACCGTCCGCGCCTCCTTCCCGCAGACCAAGGGCTCCCTCACGCTCGACGGGCTGTCGGGTCCCGTGGACGTCAAGCGGGACGGCAACGGGATCCCGCAGATCTATGCCTCGTCCGACGAGGACCTGTTCATGGCGCAGGGCTACGTCCAGGCGCAGGACCGGTTCTACGAGATGGACGTACGCCGTCACATGACCTCGGGCCGGCTGTCCGAGATGTTCGGCTCGAGCCAGGTCAAGAACGACGAGTTCCTGCGCACGATGGGCTGGGACCGGGTCGCCAAGGAGGAGTACGACACGAAGCTGTCGCCCTCCACGAAGAAGTACCTCCAGGCGTACGCCAAGGGAGTCAATGCCTACCTGAAGGGCAAGGACGGCAAGGACATCTCTCTGGAGTACGCGGCCCTTGGTTTCACCAACGACTACAAGCCCCAGGAGTGGACCCCGGTCGACTCGGTCGCGTGGCTGAAGGCGATGGCCTGGGACCTGCGCGGCAACATGCAGGAAGAGATCGACCGCTCCCTGATGACCAGCCGCCTGGGCCCGAAGCAGATCGCCGACCTGTACCCGGAGTACCCGTACAGCCGGAACAAGACGATCACCCAGGAGGGCCAGTACGACAGCGTCACGGGGTCGTACGTCCAGGGCAGCAGCACGACGTCGGGCAGCGGGACGCAGTCCACGTCGGGCACCGGCCTCGCGGGGAACGCCACCGCGCCCAATGGCCTGCAGAGCCAGCTCTCCAAGCTCTACAACGTGCTCGACAACGTGCCCACCGCCGTCGGTGTGAACGGCAACGGCATCGGCTCGAACTCCTGGGTCGTCGCGGGCAAGTACACGATCACCAACAAGCCGCTGCTGGCCAACGACCCGCACCTGTCGGCCTCGCTGCCCTCGGTCTGGTACCAGATGGGCCTGCACTGCACGAGCGTCTCCAGCAAGTGCCAGTACGACGTCTCCGGCTACACCTTCGCGGGCATGCCCGGCGTGGTCATCGGCCACAACCAGGACATCGCCTGGGGCATGACCAACTCCGGGGTCGACGTCACCGACCTCTACCTGGAGAAGATCACCGGCGAGGGCTACGAGTACGACGGCAAGGTGCTGCCCTTCACGACCCGCAAGGAAACGATCAAGGTCGCGGGCGGCGCGAACAAGACGATCGTCGTCCGGGAGACCAAGGACGGGATGCCGCTGCTCTCCGACCGCGACGACGAACTGGTCAAGGTCGGCAAGAAGGCCACCGTCGACAGCGGGGCGCCCGACCGCGGCGACGGCTACGCCATCGCGCTGCGCTGGACCGCCCTGGACCCGGGCAACTCCATGGACGCCGTCTTCCAGCTGGACAAGGCGTCGAACTGGTCCGAGTTCCGCAAGGCGGCCGCGTCCTTCGACGTGCCCTCGCAGAACCTGATCTACGCCGACACCAACGACAACATCGGCTACCAGCTGCCCGGCAAGATCCCGACCCGGTCGAAGGGCGACGACGGCTCGCTCCCGTCGCCCGGCTGGGACTCCAAGTACACGTGGACCGGCTACATCAAGCAGTCCGAGCTGCCCTACGAGTACAACCCGAAGCGCGGCTACATCGTGACCGCCAACCAGGCGGTCGTCGACAAGGACAAGTACCCCTACACGCTCACCACGGACTGGGGTTACGGAACGCGCAGCCAGCGGATCACCGATCTCATCGAGGCGAAGATCAAGGGCGGCGGCAAGATCTCGACCGATGACATGCGTCAGATGCAGCTCGACGACAGCAGTGAGATCGCCAAGCTGATCGTGCCCAAGCTGCTCAAGATCGACGTCGCCGACAAGAACGTCCGCGACGCGCAGAAGCTCCTGGAGGGCTGGGACTACACCCAGGACGCCGACTCCGCGGCGGCCGCGTACTTCAACGCGACCTGGCGCAACATCCTCAAGCTCGCCTTCGGCAACAAGCTGCCCAAGGAGCTGCGGGTCAAGGGCCAGTGCCTGAACGTCGCCCCGGTCGACACCACCGGTCCCGCGGACGAGAACCAGACCGTACGCGAGTGCGGTCAGCGTGAGGCGGACCAGGCGCAGCCGGACGGCGGGGACCGCTGGTTCGAGGTGGTCCGCAAGATCATCGACGACCAGAACAACGACTGGTGGAAGGCGCCCAAGACGCGCCTCGACGATGCGGCCGACAACCGCGACCAGCTGTTCGCGCGGGCCATGAAGGACGCCCGCTGGGAGCTGACCGCCAAGCTCGGCAAGGACATGGACACCTGGAGCTGGGGCCGGCTGCACCGCCTGTTCCTGAAGAACCAGACCATGGGCACCGACGGTCCGGGCGTCCTGCAGTACATGCTCAACCGCGGCCCCTGGAAGCTCAGCGGCGGCGAGGCCACGGTCAACGCGACCGGCTGGAACGCCGCGGGCGGCTACGGAGTGGTCTGGGTGCCGTCCATGCGGATGGTGGTCAACCTCGACGACTTCGACAAGTCGAAGTGGATCAACCTCTCCGGCGCCTCCGGGCACGCCTACAGCGCCCACTACACCGACCAGACGGACAAGTGGGCCAAGGGCGAACTGCTGCCGTGGTCCTTCTCGGACACGGCGGTCGACAAGAGCACGAGCGACACCCTGGTGCTCAAGCCGTGAGCCACCGACGGCGTCCGTGAGTCACTGACGGCGGTAGGTGAAAGGGCCCTCCACGCACGCGTGGAGGGCCCTTTCACCAACCCGGGCCCGTCAGCCGAAGCGACGCACCCCCGAAGGCGTCACCACCGCGTGGACGGGACGGTCGTGAGGTTCCGCCGGGACGTGCTCGACGACCTCCGCGTCGTACAGCAGCACCACCAGCGCGGGATCGGCCCCAGCGCGCTCCAGGCGGGCCAGTACGCGGTCGTACGAGCCGCCGCCGCGACCCAGACGCATTCCGCGCCGGTCCACGGCCAGGCCGGGCAGCAGGACGGCGTCGGCGTCCTGGACGGCCTCGGGACCGAGCCGCTCGCCCGCCGGCTCCAAGAGGGCCATCCTGCCGCCGTGTTGGACACGCTCCAGGGAGTCCTCTCCGGCGTACGCGCCCCAGTCCAGGTCGTTGTCCGCCATCAGGACCGGCAGCAGCACGCGCACCCCGCGCTCGTGGAGCGCGTCCAGGAGTGCGAGGGTGCCCGGCTCGCTCCCCACGGAGACGTACGCCGCCACCGTGCGCGCGTGCGCCAGCTCCGGCAGCTCCAGCGCCCGCAGGGCCAGGGTCCCGGCCGCTTCCCGCAGGTCGTAGGGTGTCAACCTGCTTCTCACCGCGAGGAATCCTCGCCGCAACATTCGCTTGTCAGGCTCTGCCGCACGTCCCACGTGGCTCACAGCTCACTCCGTACCGTTCCTTATGTGCTCATATGAGAGCTATTTAACGGGACCAACAGATTGCGCTCATAGCCACCGGATATGGTTACGCGCATGACTGAGTCGCACCCCAGGATCAGCAAGGCTGTCATCCCCGCAGCAGGCCTCGGCACCCGGTTCCTGCCGGCCACCAAGGCCACTCCCAAGGAGATGCTGCCGGTCGTCGACAAGCCGGCGATCCAGTACGTGGTCGAAGAGGCCGTGTCGGCGGGTCTCGACGACGTCCTGATGATCACCGGCCGTAACAAGCGCCCCCTCGAGGACCACTTCGACCGCAATTATGAGCTGGAGTCCGCCCTTCAGAAGAAGGGTGACGCCGACCGGCTCGCCAAGGTCCAGGAGTCCAGCGACCTGGCCACCATGCACTACGTGCGCCAGGGCGACCCCAAGGGCCTCGGCCACGCCGTCCTGTGTGCGGCTCCGCACGTCGGCCACGAGCCCTTCGCCGTGCTCCTCGGCGACGACCTGATCGACCCCCGCGACCCCCTCCTCGCCCGCATGGTCGAGGTCCAGGAGCAGCACGGCGGCAGCGTCATCGCGCTCATGGAGGTCGCGCCCGAGCAGATCCACCTCTACGGGTGCGCGGCCGTCGAGACCACCGCGGAGGGCGACCTCGTCAAGGTGACGGGCCTGGTCGAGAAGCCGGACCCGGCGGACGCGCCCAGCAACTACGCGATCATCGGGCGTTATGTCCTCGACCCGCACATCTTCGACATACTCCGCAAGACCGAGCCGGGCCGCGGCGGCGAGATCCAGCTCACCGACGCCCTCCAGCAGCTCGCGCAGGACGAGAAGGTCGGCGGCCCCGTGCACGGCGTCGTCTTCAAGGGCCGCCGCTATGACACCGGCGACCGCGGCGACTATCTGCGTGCCATTGTCAGGCTCGCGTGCGAACGTGAGGACCTGGGCCCGGACTTCCGGACCTGGCTTCGCAGTTACGTAGCCGAGGAGATGTAGGAATTTGAGCAGCGCCGCGACCCGTGTCACCGGCCAGGACCATCTCTGGTCGGTGACCGAGCACCTGGAGGACATCCTCGCGACCGTTCGCCCTCTGGAACCCATCGAGCTGCAACTCCTCGACGCCCAGGGCTGTGTCCTGGTCGAGGACGTCACGGTGCCGGTCTCCCTGCCGCCGTTCGACAACAGCTCGATGGACGGGTACGCGGTCCGGGTCGCCGATGTCGCGGGCGCGAGCGAGGAGTATCCGGCGGTCCTCACGGTCGTCGGCGACGTCGCGGCCGGCCAGGGCGAGCAGCTCCATGTGGGCCCCGGTGAGGCAGCCCGCATCATGACCGGCGCCCCGCTGCCGCCCGGCGCCGAGGCCGTCGTCCCGGTGGAGTGGACCGACGGCGGCCTGGGGGAGGGTCCCGTCTCCGGGATGCGCGCCCGCAGCGCGGCCCCCGAGGGCGCCTCCGGCCAGGTGCGCGTCCACCGCCCGGCAGAGGCACGCGCGCATGTGCGCGCGAAGGGCAGCGACGTGAAGGCGGGGGACCGCGCCCTCGAGGCCGGCACGATCCTCGGCCCGCCGCAGATCGGCCTGCTCGCCGCGATCGGCCGCGGCACCGTACGCGTGCGCCCGCGCCCGCGTGTGGTCGTCCTGTCCACCGGCAGCGAACTCGTCCAGCCCGACGAGCCGTTGGGCGCCGGCCAGATCTACGACTCCAACAGCTTCGCCCTGTGTGCCGCCGCCCGCGACGCCGGGGCCATCGCCTACCGGGTGGGCGCGGTCGCCGACGACGCCGAGACGCTCCGCGCGACCATCGAGGACCAGCTCATCCGCGCGGACCTGCTGGTCACCACGGGCGGCGTGAGCGTAGGCGCGTACGACGTCGTCAAGGAGGCCCTGTCCTCGGTGGGCGACGAGGACGAGGAGGGCAGCGGTATCGACTTCCGCAAGCTCGCCATGCAGCCCGGCAAGCCCCAGGGCTTCGGCACGATCGGCCCCGAGCACACCCCGCTGCTCGCGCTCCCCGGCAACCCCGTCTCTTCGTACGTCTCCTTCGAGTTGTTCGTCCGCCCCGCGATCCGCACGCTGTCGGGCCTGGACGACATCCACCGCCCCACCACCAGGGCGACCCTGGAGACGGGCAAGGCGCTGACCTCGCCGGACGGCCGTCGGCAGTTCCTGCGCGGGAGGTACGCCGACGGCAAGGTGACCCCGGTCGGCGGCGCCGGATCCCACCTGGTCGCGGCCCTCGCCCAGGCCGACGCGCTGATCGTCGTCCCCGAGGACGTCACCTCGGTCGAGCCCGGCACCGAGGTCGAAGTGGTCCTGCTCGGCTGAGTGCCCCGAGTGGCGGTACCGTGTCGCGCACAAGAGGCCCGACCGGGAGCGCCGCGCAGACATGAGTACGCATGACCGACTGACCCACATCGACGAGGCGGGCGCCGCCCGCATGGTCGACGTCTCCGGGAAGGACGTGACCGCGCGCACCGCCCGCGCCAGCGGTCGTGTCCTGGTCTCGCCCCGTGTGATCGAACTGCTGCGTGGTGAGGGCGTCCCCAAGGGCGACGCCCTGGCCACCGCGCGCATCGCGGGCATCATGGGCGCCAAGCGCACCCCGGATCTGATCCCGCTCTGTCACCCGTTGTCGGTCTCGGGTGTCAAGCTTGATCTGTCGGTCGCGGACGACGCCGTCGAGATCCTCGCCACCGTGAAGACGACCGACCGTACGGGCGTCGAGATGGAGGCCCTCACCGCGGTCAGCGTGGCGGCCCTCACCGTGATCGACATGGTCAAGGCGGTCGACAAGGGGGCGGTCATCACGGACGTACGGGTGGAAGAGAAGACGGGCGGAAAGTCGGGCGACTGGAGCCGGGCATGACGGCACCGTCATACCGCGCGCTCGTGGTCACGGCCTCGAACAGAGCCGCCGCGGGGGTCTACGAGGACAAGGGCGGCCCCTTGATCGCCGAGGGGCTCACGGCGTACGGCTTCGAGGTCGACGGCCCCCGGGTGGTGCCGGACGGCGACCCCGTGGAAGCGGCACTGCGCGCGGGTGTCGACGGCGGGTACGACGTGATCGTGACCACCGGCGGGACCGGGATCTCGCCCACCGACCGGACGCCCGAGGCGACCCGGCGCGTGCTCGATCACGAGGTGCCGGGCATTCCCGAGGCCATCAGGGCGTTCGGGAGAGAGAAGGTGCCCACGGCGGCGCTGTCCCGGGGGCTCGCCGGAGTCGCGGGACGGACGCTGATCGTCAACCTGCCGGGTTCCACCGGCGGGGTGAAGGACGGCCTGGCCGTTCTGGAGCCCCTTCTGATCCACGCCGTCGACCAGATCCGCGGCGGCGACCACCCCAGACCCAGCGGCAGTGGGGGTGCGAGCTGAACAGCCCATCCTGGCCCGTCGAGCTGGTGGACGGCGATGTCGTCCTGCGGCCGATAAAGGTGCGCGACCAGCGGGCCTGGCGCGAGGTGAACCGGCGCAACCGGGACTGGCTGCGGCCCTGGGAGGCGACGATTCCGCCGCCCACGCCCAGCGGTCCGATAGCGCACCGGCCGACCTACCGCCAGATGGTCCGGCATCTGCGTGCCGAGGCCAACGCGGGCCGGATGCTGCCCTTCGTCATCGAGTACCAGGGCCGTCTGGTCGGGCAGCTGACCGTCGCCGGGATCACCTGGGGATCGATGTGCTCCGGGCACATCGGCTACTGGGTGGACCAGTCGGTGGCGGGGCGCGGAGTGATGCCGACGGCCGTGGCGCTGGTGACCGACCACTGCTTCCGCACGGTCGGACTGCACCGCATCGAAGTCTGCATTCGCCCGGAGAACGGGCCGAGCCGCCGGGTCGTGGAGAAACTCGGATTCCGCGAGGAAGGGCTCCGGCCGCGTTATCTCCACATCGACGGGGCCTGGCGGGACCATCTCGTCTTCGCGCTCACCGCGGAAGAGGTGCCGGAGGGGTTGCTGGGGCGTTGGCGGCGGGCACGATCGATGCAGGCCCGTTCGGAGAACCAGAGCAAGCCCGGCACTCAGTAAATGAAATGTGTGTTCGAAATTGATCGGTGCGTGATCGGCTCGGGGCATTAAATTCGCGCTCCCTGCGGCCTGCTGATCGCATCGGTCACAAAAAAAGCTCGAAATATCAGCCGGATCGTGCGACACACCGGCCGAATTGGCAGATGGCCTCATGCAAACCCCTCTACCGTGTGAGGCGTGAGCAGCAGCGGCCTCATCTACGCAGTCATCGTCGGGGCCTGGGCCGCCTACTTGGTGCCGATGTGGCTCCGTAGGCAGGACGAGCTGAACGAAGCCCGTCCGACGGAACGCTTCAGCACCGCCATCCGGCTGCTGTCCGGACGGGCGGGAATGGAGCGCCGGTACGCCAAGGACCTGCGGGCGCGCTCCGCCGAAGAGGGGGAGCCCAGCGCCGATCCGGACGCCGTCACCGACTCGGTGGACGTCCGGGCCTTCGCCATGCCTCCGGTCCGGCAGCAGACCAAGGCCCAACTCCCGCCGCCCGCCCAGCCCGAACCGCAGCAGGCGCCACAGGCCGCCGCCCGGCAGGGTGCCCCACAGGGCTCCTCGGCGGCCGGCCGGGCGGTGCCGCAGCAGTCGGCCCAACCCGCGCCGAAGTCGTCGGCGCCGGGGTCCGGTTCGGCGTCGTCGTCGGGTTCGGCGTCGGATTCGAGTTCGGGATCGGGTGCGGAATCGGATTCGGCCAACTCCGGGGCCTCCAGGATCGCCGGACCTGACCTCTTGCCATTGACCGGCGACCAACATATGGTCGTACGAACGTAAGGCATACGGACGTAATATAAATCCAGGGGAGTACGTGATGGCGGCAACTCGACCGGTGGCTACGGCCGAGGGCTCGCCTTCACCAAAGAAGGGGGGCTGACGGCGAAGATCCCGAAGGCGGTGTCG
>NZ_JBEYFS010000291.1:0-12439 GCF_040634475.1 Streptomyces sp. NPDC007095 | reverse complement strand
CTCGTACTGGACGTACTTGGGTCTGTGCCTGGTGCGGTGAGAGTGCGTGCATGGCGTCGCGGGGCAGACGGGAATTTGACGACAGGGCCTAGGTCCCGTGGCCGAGGGGTGAGTGCGGCGAAATCCCGATGCAAGGACCGTAGGGCGGTTGAGAGCATGACACCCATGCTTCGAGCCGTGGAAGACACCCGAATATCAGCTCGCGTCGCGCCGCCCACCTGGCTGGTGGTGGCGCTCGCCTGCGCCGGACAGTTCCTCGTGGTGCTCGACGTGTCCGTCGTGAACGTGGCGCTGCCGTCCATGCGGACCGACCTGGGGCTGAGCGCGCCGGGCCTGCAGTGGGTGGTCAACGCGTACGCGATCGCCTTCGCCGGGTTCATGCTGCTCGGCGGGCGGGCCGGTGATCTGTACGGGCGCAAGCGGATGTTCCTCGTCGGGCTCGCGCTGTTCACGGTGGCCTCGCTGGGCGGCGGGCTCGCCCAGGAGGGCTGGCAGCTGCTGGTCGCGCGGGCCGCGCAGGGGCTCGGAGCGGCGGTGCTCGCGCCCTCGACGCTGACGATCCTCACCTCGGCGGTCCCGGAGGGCGCCGCCCGCGCGCGGGCCATCGCGACCTGGACGGCGGTCGGCGCCGGGGGCGGGGCGGCCGGCGGTCTGGTCGGCGGGCTGCTGGTGGACGGCCTGTCGTGGCGGTGGGTGCTGCTGATCAACGTGCCGGTGGGCGCGGCGGTGCTGGCGGGCGCCGCACGGTGGCTCGTGGAGAGCCGGGCCGGGGACGGACGGCGGCTCGATCTGCCGGGCGCGCTGCTGGTGACGGCGGGGCTCGCGACCCTCGCGTACGGGATCGTGCAGACCGAGGCGGAGGGGTGGGCGGCTGCCGCGACCCTCGTACCGTTGTGTGCCGGGCTCGTGCTGATCGGCCTGTTCCTCCTGGTCGAGGCACGGACGCGGGTGCCGCTGATGCCGCTGCGACTGCTCGGTGTGCGGGCGGTGGCGTCGGCGAACGCGGCCATGTTCGTGTGCGGCTCCGCGATGTTCTGCATGTGGTTCTTCATGACGCTGTACGAGCAGAACGTGCTCGGCTACTCGCCGCTGGGCGCCGGGCTCGCGCTGGTGCCGAGCTCACTGGCGGTGGTCCTCGGCTCGAAGCTCGCACCGCGGCTCATGCCGGTGGTCGGGGCGCGCAACGTCGCCGTCATCGGGTCGCTGGTCGCCGCGGCGGGCTTCGGCTGGCAGTCGACCATGACGGCCGACGGCTCGTACCTGACGGCGATCATGTTCCCCGGGATCCTGATGATGGCGGGCGCGGGGCTGGCCGCCACCCCGCTCGCCTCGCTCGCGACCTCGGGCGCGGCGCCGGGGGACGCCGGTCTGGTGTCGGGGCTGGTCAACACCTCCCGCACGATGGGCGGTTCACTCGGACTCGCCGTCATGTCGACCATCGCGGCCTCGCGTACGGGGAACGGCTCGACGGCCGAGGCACTGACGGCGGGGTACGCGCTGGCCTTCCGCACGGGCGGGTACGTGCTGCTCGGCGGGGCGGTGCTGATGCTGCTGTGGCTGCCCTCGAAGATCTCCGCTCGCTGAGGCAAGGAAAGATCTCCGCTCGCCGAGGCAACGAAATCCGGTCCTCGTGGACTCCTTTGTACATCTAGGAGGTGCCCATGGGGGATCGGAAGCAGGCTCGGGACGAGGAGTTCCAGCGCTTTGTCATCGGCCGCTGGCCGCGGTTGATGCGTACGGCATTTCTCCTTACGGGGGAGCAGCACGCCGCCGAGGACCTGGTCCAGACGACGCTGGAGCAGGTCTATGTGGCCTGGCGCAGGGTCGGCGCGGCCGACGACCCGGAGGCCTACGTACGGCGCGTGATGATCAACGCGCATGCCCGGAAACACCGCAGAAGGCTCAAGGAGTTCCTGGCGCCGAAGGACGACTCGGGGCTCACGCACGAGCTGCCCGACCACGGTGACCGCATCGCCCAGGCCGACGACCGCAGCGCCCTGCTGACCGCGCTCGGCCAACTGCCGCCGCGCCAGCGCGAGGCGGTGGTCCTCCGGTACTGGGAGGACCTGAGCGAGAGCCAGGCGGCGGAGGCGATGGGCTGTTCGGTGGGCGCGGTGAAGAGCAACGCGGCGAAGGGGATCGCGAAGCTGCGCGCCATACCGGGCCTGGCGGACATGGTGACGCACGGAGGGCGGAAGTGATGAGCGCGGACCGGGAGACGAACCACGACATGACACACAGGGACATCGCCTTCCTGCTGGCCGACGCCGCGGACGAGGCGGAGATCGGCATAGCCCCTTACCAGGCGGTGATCCGCGGCGGCCGCCGCCGCAAGGCCCGCCGCTGGGCACTGGCGGCAGCGGCGGCGCTGGTGATCGCCGGTTCGACGGGGACGCTGGCGCTGGCCGGGGCGACGGACGGTGACGCACGGCGGGTCGCGCCGGCGGCGACGCGCCCGCCGGCGAGCGACGAGCGGCATCTGTACGAGCCGCAGTACAGCGACCTGGCCAGGGGAACCGAGCACGGCAAGAAGTGGAAGGTCGTCATCGACGTCTGGGGCGCGCCCCGGAACAAGGCGGAGGCGCAGGGCCAACTGGACGCGATGACCGGGTCCGGGCTCGGCAAGCCGTGGGTGAACGTGCGCGATGCCTCCGAGCTCATCGGCAAGAGCTCGTACTTCGTCCGCCTGACCCTGGACGGCAAGACGTCGATCAAGTTGCTGGGGGCCTTCGAGAAGGGCGACACCATGGCGGGCACGGACCTCAAGTCCGGCGCGATGCCCCTGGAGACCAGCAGGACGGCGACGAGCAGGACCGATCAGCGGCTCGTGGTCGGTCAGGTCGCCACGACCGCCCAGGAGGTCACCTGCACCTGGGACGACGGCACGACGACCGAGGCGTCGAGGCCCGCCCCGGGCACGGGCATCGTCGGGGACTTCGAGGACGCGATCCGCCCGGCGGACGGTTCCCGGTCCGACTGGTTCGTGTGCCTGGGACCGGAGGGAAGGACCTACAAGGCGGTGGCGGTGACGAAGTAGGAGCTTCGCGAGCGGTGAGGCGGGCGGCAGGACGTCAGAGCCAGCCCTGCTGGCGGGCCTCCCGCATCGCCTCCATGCGGTTGCGGGTGCCCGTCTTGCCGATCGCGGAGGAGAGGTAGTTACGGACGGTCGACTCGGAGAGGTGGAGCTTCGAGGCGATGTCGGCGACGGTGGCGCCGTCCACCGAGGCCTTCAGGACGTCGCACTCACGGGCGGTGAGCGGATTGGGTCCGGCGCTCAACGCGGCGGCGGCGAGCGCCGGGTCGATGACCGTCTCGCCGGTCAGCACCCGCCGGATCGCCTCGGCCAGGTCCTCCACGGGGCCGTCCTTGACCAGGAACCCGGCGGCGCCCGCCTCCATCGCGCGCCGCAGATACCCGGGCCGGCCGAAGGTGGTGAGGATCAGCACCCGGCAGTCGGGCGCCTCTTCGCGCAGTACGGCGGCGGCGTCCAGGCCGCTCATCCCGGGCAGCTCGATGTCCAGCAGGGCCACGTCCGGGCGGTGCGTCAGCGCCGCGTCCACGATGGCGTCGCCCGCCGCGACCTGGGCGACGACCTCGATGTCCGGCTCCATCCCCAGCAGCAGGGCGAGCGCGCCCCGCATCATTCCCTGATCCTCGGCAAGCAGGACACGTACGGACTTCGCGGGCCGGTGGTCCCGGGGCATCTCGTTCACGGGGCCAAGAGTAGGGCGAGGGAAGGCGCGTGACCCGTCGTGGTGCGCACTTCGCCGGTCGTTAAAAACTCTCCATGGTTCGACTCCGCGCGTCTTGACGGCCCTTGACTCGAGGCAAACAATCGCCTCGACATTCCGTGATCGCCTTTGCCGTTCCTGTGCCGAGCCGATATTCGTAAACGTTCGACATTTCGACCGGGAATGGGTTCGGTATTTCGATCGAACGTTGTCCGGTATTTCGACCGGGTACCCGCACTGTCCTACCAGGAACGGAAGAGGTGCACCGTGTTCCCAAGATCGTCGCGCTCAAGAAGCGCCGTGCTCGCCGTGCTGTCGGTGCTGGCGGCCGTCGTCGCGCTCGCCGTCGGCGCCCCGGCGGCCACCGCCGCGGGATCGCTCCCCTGTGACGTCTACGCCGCCGCCGGCACGCCCTGTGTCGCCGCGCACAGCCTCGTCAGGGCGCTCTACTCGTCGTACAACGGCTCGCTCTACCAGGTGCAGCGCGCCTCCGACAGCGTGACCGCGAACATCGGTCTCCTGGCGGCCGGCGGATACGCGAACGCGGCGGCACAGGATTCCTTCTGTGCCGGCACCACCTGCATCATCACCAAGATCTACGACCAGTCCGCGCGCCACAACGACCTCACCGTCGAGGGCGCGGGCGGGGCGGGCGCGGCCGACGTCGGGGCGCCCGCGGACGCGCTGCCGGTGACCGTCGGCGGCCACCAGGTCTACGGCCTGGAGATCTCGGCCGGCATGGGCTACCGGGACAACTCCACCTCGGGCGTGGCCACCAACGGGGCGGCCGAGGGGATGTACATGGTGACCTCCGGCACCCATGTGAACGGCAGCTGCTGCTTCGACTACGGCAACGCCGAGACCAACAACAAGGACACCGGCAACGGCCACATGGACGCGATCAACTTCGGCACCGAGTGCTGGTTCTCGCCCTGTTACGGCCAGGGCCCCTGGGTGCAGGCCGATCTGGAGAACGGGCTGTTCCAGTCGGACTCCGGCTACAGCAAGAACACGTCGAACACCGGCACCGGGTCAATGCCGTTCGTGACCGCTTTGCTGAAAAACAACGGTCAGGACCATTTCGCACTGAAATACGGCAACGCCCAATCGGGCAGTCTCACGACGACTTATTCCGGGGGTGAACCCACCACGAGTGGTTACTCGCCCATGCATCAGGAGGGCGCGATCGTCCTGGGCACCGGCGGCGACAACAGCAACGGCTCCATCGGGTCCTTCTTCGAGGGCGTCATGACCTCGGGCATCCCGACGGACGCCGCCGACGACTCCGTCCAGGCAAACATCGTCTCCGTCGGCTACGGCGGTGCGACCGGCAGCACCGGTTCGCTGACGGCCGGGTCGGAGATCTCGCTGCGTGCGACCACCTCGTGCTGCTCGACCGACTACATCCGCCACCAGAACAACGCGGCGGTCATCTCGGCCATCACGTCGAGCAGTTCGACGCTCGACAAGAGCGACGCCACCTGGATCGTGCGCAAGGGCCTCGCCGACGGCTCCTGCTATTCCTTCGAGTCACGGAACTACCCGGGCGACTTCCTGCGGCACTACAACTACCAGCTCTACCGGCAACCCATGGTCGGCACCACGCAGTTCAGACAGGACGCCACGTTCTGCGCCGGGACCGGCAAGAGCGGGACGGGGACCTCGTTCGCGTCGTACAACTACCCGACGAGATACCTCCGGCACTACAACTACAACGTCTACATAGCGAGCAATGGCGGCTCGAACACCTTCGACAGCGCCACCTCGTGGACGGACGACGTGAGCTGGGCGGTCACGGCTCCCTGGGCGCCGTAGCCACCGAAGAAGACGCCAAGTCCGCTGCCTCCACCGGGAGTTCGGCGGTGACCGTGAAGCCGCCGCGCGGCGACGGGCCGGCCCTGAGAGACCCGCCCGCCGCCGCGAGGCGTTCCGTCAGGCCCTTCAGACCGGTGCCGCCGACACCCTCGGCGGGACCGGTCGCGGGGGCGCCCGTGCCGGTGCCGTCGTCCGTGACGGTCAGGCGGACATGGCCGTCCAGTACGCCCTCGACGGTGATCTCGCAGCGGGTCGCGCCGCTGTGCCGTACGACGTTCGTCACCGCCTCCCGGACCACCCAGCCCAGCAGGGCCTCGTTCTGCGGGGTCAGCGGGGCACCGGACTGGCGGACCACGGGGTCGACGCTCGCCGCGGACAGGGCGGAGCGGGCCCGGTCCAGTTCTGTGGTGAGGCTGCCCTCGCGGTAGCCGGTGACCGCCTCGCGGATCTCGGTCAGCGCCTGCCGGCCCACGGACTCGATGTCCGTGATCTGGGTGAGGGCCGCGTCCAGGTCGCGCGGGGCCAGCCGACGGGCCGCCTCCGACTTCACCACGATGACGGAGAGCGTGTGGCCGAGCAGGTCGTGCAGGTCGCGGGAGAAGCGCAGGCGCTCCTTCTCGACGGCACGGCGGGCCAGCTCCTCGCGGGCGGCGCGAAGTTCCCGTACCGCCTCGGAGAGGGAGAGGATCGCCGCCGTCACCATGGTGGACAGGAAGGTGCCGTACGCGACGTTCACCGCGTCCCAGCCCGCCCGGACGAAGGAGACCACCGCCGCCAGCGCGGTCAGGCCGAGACCGATCTGACCGAGCCGCGGGCCCCGCAGCACCGCGCCGGTGGCCAGGCCGAGGAGCGGGAAGAAGTACAGCCAGCTGCCGCCGTACCCGAGGGCCAGCCCACAGGTGACCAGGCCCATCAGGACGAGCGCCACCTTGGTGGAGCGGGCCTCGCGCGCTTCCTTCACGAAGGCGCGGAACGTCACGTAGATGTAGAGGGAGTTGAAGGTGAACAGACCCAGGCCGCCGATCCAGGGGTTCGCGGTCTTGCCCTGGAGGAGGTTGGAGAAGGCGCCCATCCCCATCAGCAGCCATGGCAGCAGCGCGAAGCCGGTGGGCGGCGGGCCCGGGTCCTCGGGCATCTTCCCGCCGCTCTTGCGGGCGGCCCGCCGCTCGGCCTTGAAGCGCTCCATGTCGGCCCGCCAGCGCGCCCGCGCCGCCCGCCACTCCTTCACCTGGCAGGTGACCTCTCGCATCCAGGACATGTCCCCGCTCCCCCTTCGGACGGTCCGCTTCAGATGGTCCGCGCGGCCCTGCGGTACGAGACCACAGCGTACGAACCGAAGGCCAGCAGCCAAGCTGTGAGAACCACCACCGCACCGAGCGCCGGTGCGTTGCCGTCGGCGACGGAGGTGCCGAGCTGGGCGATGCGGTTCGTGGGTGTGAAGCCGGACAGGGACCGGAGCCAGCCCGGGAAGAGCGTGAGCGGGAACCACAGGCCGCCGACCACCGAGAGCCCGAGGTTGCACACCATGTTCGCGACGCCGGTCGTCTGCGCGGTGAGCCGGTAGCCGTTGCCGAGGCCGAGCAGGGTGAAGGGTATCGAGCCGAGCCACAGCAGCACCGCGACCGCGGCCCACTGCCAGACCTCCAGCCGTACGCCGTTGACCAGGCCGCCCGCCGCCAGTACCGCGGCGATCGCGGGCAGCACGGTCACCGAGCCGGTCAGCGTCCGCCCGAGCACCACCTCGCGCGGGGTCATCGGTGTCACCCGCAGCTGCCGCAGCCAGCCGATCACCTTGTCCTCGGCGACCCCGCCGCCGGTGTTCAGGGCCGAGCCCACCGCCCCGTACGCGGCCATGCCGATCATCGAGCCGGTCTTCCAGCCGCCGTCACTGCCGTCACCGAGGTTGGTGAACAGGAGATACATCATCACGGGCATCGCGATGCCGCCGACGACGAAGCCGGCGTCGCGCAGCGTCCGGCGCACTTCGAGCCGCAGATAGTCCAGCATCACACCGTCTCCAGAACATGCGAGGTGAGCGCCATGAACGCGTCGTCCAGGGACGCGGGGACGACCTCCAGACCGCGGACCGCACCGAGCTCCGCCAGCGCGAGCACCGTCGCGTCCGAGTCGTCCGTGCGCAGCCGGGCCCGGTCCCCGCGCACCTCCACCGACACCACACCGGGCAGCAGGGTCAGCCCCTCGGTGCCCCGGCCCGCGAGGTCGAAGGAGACCAGATTGCCGCCCACCGACCGCTTGAGCTGCTCGCCGGTGCCGTCGGCGACGAGCCGGCCGTGGTCGATGACGAGGATCCGGTCGGCGTGCGCGTCGGCCTCCTCCAGGTAGTGCGTGGAGAACAGGACGGTGTGGCCACGCCGCGCATAGGACCGCATCGAGTCCCAGAACGCGCGCCGCGCCTCCACGTCCAGCGCGGCGGTCGGCTCGTCGAGCACGATCAGGTCGGGGTTCCCGGCGAGCGCCACCGCGAACCGCACCCGCTGCGCCTGTCCGCCGGAGAGCCGGTCGACGCGCCGCCCGGCCAGATCCCCGATCCCCGCGAGCTCCAGCGCGTCGGCGACCGGGAGCGGCGCGGGATAGCGGCCCGCGACGAAGGAGACCAGCTCGCGGACGGTCACGCGGGGCACCGGCCGGGTCTCCTGAAGCATCGCGCCGACCCGCCCGGCACGCACCGCCGCCTGCGGGGGGCCGCCGAAGAGCGCGACCGTCCCCTCGTCCGGCTCGTTCAGGCCGAGCAGCAGGGAGATCGTGGTCGACTTCCCCGCACCGTTGCGCCCCAGCAGCGCCACCGTCTCGCCGCGCCCGATCTCCAGATCGACCCCGTCCACCGCGCGCACCGCGCCGAACGCCTTGACCGCCCCCGTGAAGGACACGGCACGCTCTGTCCCACCTGTCTGTGTCATGCCTCAGACGGTACGAATCCGCGCCCCCTGCCCGGCAGATGCGCTTGTACGGACTCCGGCAGGACAAATGTCACGGCCGGGCGGACGGACCGTTGACCTGACACAGCGTCAGGAGCCTTCACAACTGCCGAGTGCTGGGCTATACAAGGGTCGCCGGACTGGAACGCGTTCTAGATCGGCCAGTGTCGACCTCGGTGCGGCCGACGGTGCGGACGGCCGCACCGAGGTCTTTCGCGCTACTGATCAGGAGCCCCATGCCCATCGACGCCGCCAAGGCCCTCGCCGCCGAACCCCGCAGCGGTGAGCTCACCTGGGACCGCAAGGACGTCCAGCTCTACCACCTCGGCCTCGGAGCGGGCGTCCCGGCGACGGATCCCGACGAGCTGCGCTACACCCTCGAATCGAAGCTGCACGTCCTGCCGAGCTTCGCCACCGTCGCGGGCGCCAGTTCCCCCGGAGTGATCAGCGGCCTGTCCATGCCCGGCGTCGACGTCGACCTCGCCCGCGTCCTGCACGGCGGCCAGACCATCGAACTGCACCGCCCGATCCCGGTCGAGGGCAAGGCCGTGGCCACCGGGCGGATCGCCGCCGTGTACGACAAGGGCAAGGCGGCCGTCCTCGTCATGCGCACCGAGGTCGCCGACGCCGAGGGACCCCTGTGGACGAACGACGCCCAGATCTTCGTACGGGGAGAGGGCGGCTGGGGCGGCGACCGCGGCCCCTCCACCCGCCTGGAGGAGCCCGCAGGCGCGCCGGACCGGACCGTCGAGCGCCCGGTCCGCGAGGAGCAGGCGCTGCTCTACCGGCTCTCCGGCGACTGGAACCCGCTGCACGCCGACCCCGAGTTCGCCAAGCTCGCCGGGTTCGACCGGCCGATCCTGCACGGGCTGTGCACGTACGGGATGACGCTCAAGGCGGTCGTCGACACGCTGCTCGGCGGGGACGTGGCGCGCGTCCGCTCGTACACCACGCGCTTCGCCGGGGTCGTGTACCCGGGGGAGACCCTGCGCATCCGTATGTGGCGGCGGGACGGCAGCGTCCGGGTGGCCGTGAGCGCCGTCGAGCGGGACGACGCGCCGGTCCTCGCCGACACCGTCGTCGCACACTCCTGAGCCCGGAACGGCACACACTCCTGAGTCCAGCCCGTCAGTGACCAGCCCGTTGTCGAGGGGAGCCGCACCATGCGCGCAGCCGTACAGCACGAGATAGGCCAGGACAAGCTGGAAGTCCTCGACGACATCGAGGCGGTGGGCTTCGGGCCGGGCAGGGTGCGGATCCGGATACGGGCCACCGGGCTGTGCCACTCCGACCTGTCCGCGATGAGCGGCGTACTGCCGCAGCCCGCGCCGTTCGTACCCGGCCACGAGGGCGCCGGGGAGATCGTCGAGGTCGGCGAGGGCGTCACCCACCTCAAGCCCGGCGACCGGGTCGTCGTCTGCTGGCTGCCGGCCTGCGGCGTCTGTCCCGCCTGCAAGCGCGGCCAGAGCCAGCTGTGCCTGGCCGGGTTCATGAACGCCGGCACGCCCAACTTCCGGCGCCCCGGCGGAGACGTCTTCGGCTTCGCCGGTACCGGCACCTTCACCGAGGAGGTCGTGGTCGACGCGGGCTCCGCCGTGCCGATCCCGGACGACGTGCCCTTCGACATCGCGGCCCTCATCGGCTGCGGAGTGACGACCGGCCTCGGCGCCGCCCTCAACACCGCGGACGTGGCGGCCGGTTCGTCGGTCGCCGTGATCGGCTGCGGAGGTGTCGGCATCTCCGCGATCCAGGGCGCGCGCCTCAAGGGCGCCGCCGAGATCGTCGCCGTCGACCCGGTCGCCTCGCGCCGGGAGGCCGCGCTGCGGTTCGGCGCGACGAAGGCGGTCTCGCCGGACGAACTCCCGGGCGCGAAACAGTCGGTGACCGGCGGCGAGGGCTTCGACTACGTCTTCGAGGTCGTCGGCCGCTCCGCCACCGCCCGCACCGCGTACGAGAACACCCGGCGCGGTGGCACCCTCGTCATCGTCGGCGCGGGCGCCATGGACGACTTCCTGCAGCTCAACATGTTCGAGCTGTTCTTCGACGAGAAGCGGATCCTGCCGTCCATGTACGGCGGCGGAGACGTCCTGCGGTCGTACGAGCGGACGGTCGCCCTGTGGCGTGCGGGCCGCATCGACCTGGAGAGCCTGATCACCCACCGGGTGCCGCTGTCCGGGATCAACGAGGCGCTGGACCAGATGCGGACGGGAACCGCGCTGCGTACGTGCATCGAGATCTGACCCCCCGCGACCGCCGCCACCTGCTTCCCACGACCGCCGTCACGACTGCTGAGGACTTCGATGTCACTGCCACTTGAAGGGCTCGCCGCGATCGTCACCGGCGCGGGGCGCGGGCTCGGCCGTACCGAGGCACTGGAACTGGCCCGCCTGGGTGCCGCCGTAGTCGTCAACGACTACGGGCAGCCCGGGCGGGACGGCTCCGGCGCGGCCTCGGCCACCCCCGCCGAGGAGGTCGCCGCCGAGATCAGCGCCGCGGGCGGCCACGCCCTCGCCCACACCGGGGACGTCTCCGACCGCGAACGGGCCCGTGAGCTGGTCGACCTGGCGACCGGCGAGTTCGGGAAGCTGGACATCCTCGTCAACAACGCGGGCATCCTGCGCGACCGGATGGTCTTCTCGATGTCCGAGGACGAGTGGGACTCCGTCATCCGGGTCCACCTGAAGGGGCACTTCAACACGACCCACTTCGCGTCCGCGCACTGGCGGGCGCGGTCCAAGGCGGCGGACGGGCCGGTGTACGGGCGGATCGTGAACACCTCCTCGGAGGCGTTCCTCGCGGGCTCGGCGGGGCAGCCCAACTACGCGGCGGCCAAGGGCGGGATCGTCGGGCTGACCACCTCGACCGCGCTGGCGCTCGCGAAGTACGGCGCGACGGCGAACGTCATCTGCCCGCGCGCCCGGACCCGGATGACCGAAGACGTGTTCCACGGGTTCGAGGTGCCCGAGCAGGGACTCGATCCCCTCGCGCCCGAGCATGTCGCGCCCCTCGTCGGCTATTTGGCCTCGCCCGCCGCCGCGCACGTCAACGGACAGCTGCTCGTCGTGCACGGCGGCATGGTCGCGGTCGTCGAACGGCCGCGGGTGGCCGCCAAGTTCGACACCAAACAGGACGCCTTCACCTACGACGAACTCGACGCACTGCTCGGCCCGTACTACGCGCAGCGGCCACCGGGGGAGACGTTCGCCGCGGCGGAAGTGCTGGGACTCAAGCACACCTAGTCCGCCCGGCAGTTCCGAGTTCGCCCTTCAACCACCCCTGGCCGTCGTGCTCCGGGCCGAGCAGCCGGCCGTCGGTCTACAGGGGCGGGTGTGCCAGCTGGAGCATGTAGTGCCGGAAGAACGGTTCGGTGACCAGCTCGCGGCGGCTGCACACCCCCACCTTGTCGAAGACCCGCTTCAAATGGTCCTGCACCGTGGACCCGGAGACCCCGGGGTGCCCGGCGATCTCGCTCGTCGAACGGCCCAGCAGGAAGTGCCGGGCGATCTCCCGGGCGCGCGGCGACAACCCGTACACGTCCAGGACCAGCGCGGTCGGTCGGCGGGCTCGGCTGGGCCGACGGAGACCACGACGATCGGCTCGCCGCCCTGTTCTAGGGGCCAGGCCCGCAGGGAGATCCACCGGCCGGTGCCCGTGGGCGCCCGGACGTGCGCGCCGGCCCCGGCCTGTTCGCCCCGGGCCTGCGCGGCCGGCGCCCGCAGCAGATACGGGCCCCCTTCGCCGCAGTTCGAGGCGGCCGGTGGTCTCGGACAGGATCATCGGCGTGTCCCGGAAAGCTGGACTCCGACAAGAGGACGTCACCCGCGCGTGGGGATCGGGGGAGCCCCGCACAGAACGGCCCCGCTCGCGCCGAGCGCCGGACCCCGCGGCCCAGGCCTGATCCAGACGACAGGCCCTAGGCCCTGTCGTCAAATTCCCGTCTGCCCCGCGACGCCATGC
>NZ_JBEYFS010000290.1:0-12657 GCF_040634475.1 Streptomyces sp. NPDC007095 | reverse complement strand
GCCCACCTTCTCCACCGCTTCGTCGACTGTGACGACCAACTTCTCCCCGCCGTGGTGCCAGAAATTGAGGTCTGCGGAGAGGTCCCCGGTCCGGGCCGAGACCGCCCCCTCCGGCCTGGCGGCGGCGGGCATCGAGCCGGCCCTCCTGCCCCCGGCGCCGGTACAGGTGGCGACGCCCGCCCCGGCTCCGGCCGCCCCCGCCGCCCCCGAGCACCGGGAGCTGGAGCCCTCCCCGGCCCCCGCACGGCAGCCCCAGCCGCCGTACGTGCAGGAGGCACAGGCTCCGGAGCCGGACTCCAGCCCCTGGTTCGCGTCCCCGGCCCCCCAGGAGATCGTCTACGAGGGCGGCTACGACCCGGAGTACGTCCCCGAGGAGCAGTACCAGCAGTGGTACGAGGAGCAGCAGGCGCAGGCCTACGAGCCCGGCCCGGAGGAGACCGGCACCTTCCCGATCCCGGCGGGCCCCGGCCGTACGCGTCAGCTGGGTGAGGGCGTCGCCCAGGAGCAGCAGGGGTACCAGGAGTACCCGGAGCAGCTGCCCATCCCCGCCCCGCGGGAGGAGCAGTCGCCGCTCGCCGACGAGAAGGCCCGCGAGGAGAGCTTCTACCAGGTGTTCCGCCAGTCGATCATGCCCGGCCAGGGCCTGCCCACGAAAGGTGAGTTCGGCGGCAACGTCGAGGCCACGTATGGCGTGACCCTGACCGACAGCGAGCTGAGGCGCTACATGAACCGCTTCCAGAACCGTTTCAACACGGAGCTGGAGGAGGACCACATCGCGTAGGCACAGACGCGCGTACGACGAACAGGCGCGCGCACGAGGAAGGGGGCGCCCGGTGATCACCGGGCGCCCCCTTCCACGTACAGCCGAAGGCCTTACGCGGCAAGCAGCTTGCGCACCCGGTCCTGGCCGACCGCGAGCAGCAGCGTGGGCAGGCGCGGCCCGGTGTCACGCCCGACCAGCAGGTGGTACAGCAGCGCGAAGAACGTGCGCTGGGCGACCTTGATCTCCGGCGGGAGCTCCTTGGCGGTGGCGTCGGCGGGGAAGCCGGCCTGGACCTTGGGGACGCCGTAGACGAGGTGGGTGAGGCCGTCCAGGGACCAGTTCTGCTCCAGCCCGTCGAGGAGCAGCCGCAGCGACTCGCGGCCCTGGTCGTCGAGCGACTTGAGCAGTTCGACGCCGGGCTCGTCGCGCACGACGGTGCGCTCCTCGGCCGGCACCTGGGTGTTGATCCAGGTCTCGGCCTTGTCGAGCCGGGGCCGGACCTCGTCCAGGGAGGCGAGCGGGTTCTCGGGGTCGAGCTCGCTCAGGATCCGCAGGGTCTGGTCCTCGGCGCCGGCCGTGATGTCGGCGACGGAGGCGAGGGTGCGGTACGGCATCGGGCGGGGGGTCCTGGGCAGCTCCCCGGCGGCGGTGCCGACCGCGCGCGCGTACGCGGCGGCGTCGGCCGGCAGAACCGAGCCGTCGGTGACCTTGCCCGCGAGCTTGTCCCACTCGTCGTACAGCCGCTGGATCTCCTGGTCGAAGGCGATCTTGAACGACTGGTTGGGACGGCGGCGGGCGTACAGCCAGCGCAGCAGCTGCGGCTCCATGATCTGGAGCGCGTCGGCCGGGGTGGGCACCCCGCCCTTGCTGCTGGACATCTTGGCCATGCCGGAGATGCCGACGAACGCGTACATGGGCCCGATCGGCTGCTTGCCGCCGAAGATGCCCACGATCTGGCCGCCCACCTGGAAGGAGGACCCCGGAGAGGAGTGGTCGACCCCGCTCGGCTCGAAGATGACGCCCTCGTAGGCCCAGCGCATGGGCCAGTCGACCTTCCAGACCAGCTTGCCGCGGTTGAACTCGCTCAGCCGGACGGTCTCGGAGAAGCCGCAGGCGGAGCAGGTGTACGCCAGCTCGGTGGTCTCGTCGTCGTACGAGGTGACGGTGGTGAGGTCCTTCTCGCACTGCCCGCAGTAGGGCTTGTACGGGTAGTACCCGGCGGCCGAGCTGCCGTCGTCCTCGGCGGCGGCGCCGGAGCCTTCGGCTGCTTCGAGCTCGGCCTCGTCGACCGGCTTCTGGCCCTGCTGCTTCTTCGCGGGGCCCTTCTTGGTCCGGTACTGGTCGAGGATCGCGTCGATGTCACCGCGGTGCTTCATCGCGAACAGCACCTGTTCGCGGTAGACACCGGAGGTGTACTGCTCGGTCTGGCTGATCCCGTCGTACTCGACGCCGAGCTCGGCCAGCGCCTCGACCATCGCGGCCTTGAAGTGCTCGGCCCAGTTCGGGTACTCCGAGCCCTTGGGGGCGGGGACGGAGGTCAGCGGCTTGCCGATGTGCTCGGCCCAGGACTCGTCGATGCCGGGGACGCCGGCCGGGACCTTGCGGTAGCGGTCGTAGTCGTCCCAGGAGAGCAGGTGGCGCACGGTGTACCCGCGGCGGCGGATCTCGTCGGCGACCAGGTGCGGGGTCATGACCTCGCGGAGGTTGCCGAGGTGGATCGGGCCGGAGGGGGAGAGCCCGGACGCGACGACCACAGGTTTGCCCGGGGCCCGACGCTCCGATTCCTCGATGACCTCATCCGCGAAACGGGAGACCCAGTCGGTGGTCTCGGTGCTCTGAGCCACGATCGGCACGTCCTTCTTTCTCATACGCCAGTACGGCTGACCGCACCATTCTCCCAGCTCGGGCCTGAACCGCGAAAACGGCTTTTCACCGCATGGGATACTGGCTTTCCTGTACTCAGAAACTCCCGGAACCCGAGCAGAACGGCAGCCACTCCATGGCCTCGGTCACGTCCCTCACCGCCTCCGTCCACCAGCGCCTCGCGGACGCCCTCTCGGCAGCCCTGCCGGAGGCCGGTTCCGCGGACCCGCTGCTGCGACGAAGCGACCGGGCCGACTTCCAGGCCAACGGGATCCTGGCCCTCGCGAAGAAGGCGAAGGCGAACCCGAGAGAGCTGGCGACGCAGGTCGTGGCGCGGGTCGAGTCGGGTGACGTGATCAAGGACATCGAGGTCTCCGGGCCCGGCTTCCTGAACATCACGATCACCGACAAGGCCATCACCGAGAACCTGGCGGCGCGGTACGAGGACGGCGAGCGCCTCGGCGTGCCGCTCGCCGAGAACCCGGGCACCACGGTCATCGACTACGCGCAGCCGAACGTGGCGAAGGAGATGCACGTCGGTCACCTGCGTTCGGCGGTCATCGGCGACGCGGTGGTCCAGATCCTGGAGTTCACCGGCGAGAGCGTGGTCCGGCGCCATCACATCGGCGACTGGGGCACCCAGTTCGGCATGCTCATCCAGTACCTGATCGAGCACCCGCACGAGCTGGACCACAAGGGCGCGGCGGAGGTCTCCGGCGAGGAGGCCATGTCGAACCTGAACCGGCTCTACAAGGCGGCGCGGACGCTCTTCGACTCCGACGAGGAGTTCAAGACGCGGGCGCGGCGCCGGGTGGTCGACCTCCAGGCGGGCGAGCCCGAGACCCTCGCCATGTGGCAGAAGTTCGTGGACGAGTCGAAGATCTACTTCTACTCGGTCTTCGACAAGCTGGACATGGACATCCGGGACCCGGACGTGGTCGGCGAGTCGGGCTACAACGACATGCTGGACGAGACCTGCCGCCTCCTGGAGGAGTCGGGCGTGGCGGTCCGCTCCGACGGCGCGCTCTGTGTGTTCTTCGACGACGTGAAGGGCCCGGACGGCAACCCGGTCCCGCTGATCGTGAAGAAGTCGGACGGTGGCTACGGCTACGCGGCGACCGACCTCTCGGCGATCAGGGACCGTGTCTTCAACCTCAAGGCGAACACCCTCGTCTACGTGGTCGACGCCCGTCAGTCCCTGCACTTCAAGATGGTCTTCGAGACCGCGCGCAGGGCGGGCTGGCTGAGCGACGACGTGCAGGCGCAGCAGCTGGCCTTCGGCACGGTGCTGGGCAAGGACGGCAAGCCGTTCAAGACGCGTGAGGGCGAGACGGTCCGGCTGGTGGATCTCCTGGACGAGGCGATCGAGCGGGCCACGGCGGTCGTGCGGGAGAAGGACACCCTGGGGCAGCTGTCGGAGGAGGAGATCTCCGAGCGCGGCACGCAGGTGGGCATCGGCGCGGTCAAGTACGCCGACCTGTCGACGTCGGCGAACCGCGACTACAAGTTCGACCTGGACCAGATGGTGTCGCTCAACGGCGACACGTCCGTGTACCTCCAGTACGCGTACGCCCGTATCCAGTCGATCCTGCGCAAGGCGGGCGAGGTCCGCCCGGCCGCCCACTTGGAGCTGGAACTGGCCCCGGCCGAGCGCGAGTTGGGCCTGCACCTGGACCGCTTCGCGGAGACGATCACGGAGGTCGCCGACGAGTACGCCCCGCACAAGCTGGCGGCGTACCTGTACCAGCTGGCGTCCCTGTACACGACCTTCTACTCGGAGTGCCCGGTCCTGAAGGCGGACACCCCGGCCCAGATCGAGAACCGTCTGTTCCTGTGCGACTTCACGGCTCGCACCCTGCACCAGGGCATGGCTCTGCTGGGGATCAGGACGCCCGAGCGCCTCTGATCTCCCGCACGTCGCTGATCCCGCAATACCTGATCCCGTAGTACCTGATCCCGTAGTACCTGATCCCGTAGTACCTGATCCCGCAAGGCCGCTGACGCCGCCTGCGGGATCAGGCGTTTCCGCACCCGAACGCGCGTACACACGACCACCCGCGCGGGTACCCCTGCCCGCTCGGGACTGTTACTCACTTTCGGGTGACAGCGGAGGTCGCGGACGGGTGGCGTGGCATGGCGAAGGAGTGGCGCAGGTCAGTACTGATGCGGCCACACCCCCCGAAGAGGAGTCAACCCGACACACCTTCACAAAACGTGCGCACTACATGCGACTATCACGACAATGTCGTTGATCGGCAACGCCCTCCGATTCCGGGACGTAGCGGAGCACTTCAGTCGGCAAGCTATGCGGTGTCCGGCTATCAGGCCGGGTGCACGAACAGCGGGCCGCCGGCACGATCCTGTCGCCGCGACCCGCCAGTACCCCAAGGGGGCACCCATGACCGCTTCGCAGACCTTCACGGCCCGTCGCCTGGCCGCCGCCGCTCTGTCCGCCGCCGCGCTGGTGGGAGCAGCCGCCCTGCCGGCGGCGGCCGACGGAGCCGGCCCGCGCGGTCCGCAGGTGGAGATCAGCAAGGTCCAGTACGACGCCCCGGGACACGGCTCCAGGTCCAACCGCTCGCTGAACGAGGAGTGGGTGCAGATCACCAACAGCGGGCGCGACAGCGTGAACCTGGACGACTGGACGCTGTCCAACCGTCAGGGCCGCGTCTACACGTTCCACCACCTGCGCCTGGACGGCCACTCCACCGTCCGCGTCCACACCGGTGTCGGGCGTGACACCTACCGCGACGTCTACCAGGACCGCCGCAACTTCGTCTGGGACGACCGCAAGGACACCGCCACGCTCCGCAACGACCACCGTCGTGTGGTCGACACCATCTCCTGGGACGCCAGGCACCACGGTGACGACGGTCGCGGCCACGGCAGCGACCGCAGCCACGGCGACGACCGCGGCCACGGCGACGACCACGGCCGCGGTCCGGGCCACGGCCACCGCTGACCCCGAGCGGGTCGAGACCGGCGTACGGACTGCGCCGCCCTCGACCCGCGCCTGACCCTCTTCGCGCGGCGTGCCACGAACCACCTGTGGCATGCCGCGTTCGTGTGTCCCGGCGCTCCAGGACCTCGTGGGCGGACCCCGAGGTGCGTTGTCAGTGGCGGGCCCTAAAGTCACCGGCATGGCGACACTTCCGAACCCGCTGCCCTCGCTGGCGGCAGATCCGAGCGGGCGCGCGCTCGGCCTCGAACTCCCGCCCGGGAAACTGATCGACGCGACAGATGACGGCCCCTGGCACGAGCCGTTGCTGTGGCACACCGAGGCACCGGCCGCCCCCGGAGACTGGGCCGCGCTGGGTTCCGCCCCGCGCACGGCCGGCCTGCTCCCCCTCCTCATAGACGTCGGCGGCGTCCAGGGCGGCCCGGAGGAATGGGAGTTGATGCCCGAGGAGATGTCGTATCCGGGGGATCACGACGCCGACGAGGTACTGGCGGGGTACTGGGAGGAGTACGCGCAGGACGAGCTCGAAGCCGACGCGAACCACCCCGGCAAGGAATCGGTCACCGAACTCTTCGGTGAGGCCGAGGAGTTCGCCGAGACGATCGCGCCGCACGGCGTGCAGTGGCCCGGCCTTGCACCGGCCGCCGCGCCCGAGGCGGACGCGGACGACCGGGCCACCGAGGTCGCCGACTCCCTCGCGGGCGGCGGCTCCTGGCTGAAGGAGCCGCGCCTCGCCCTGGTCCCGGCGCGCCGCAGCGCGGACATCCCGGCGGCGATCGGCTGGTCCGGTCCGCTGAACTACGAGGGCGACGTGGCCCGCCTCTGCGCGGTCCTGCGCTCCTGGGAGGAGCGCTTCGGCGTACGGGTCGTGGCCCTCACCTTCGACCAGTTGGTCCTGTCGGTGGCGGCCCCTCCCACGACACCGGCCGAGGCCGAGGCGGTGGCCGCCGAGCACTTCGCCTTCTGCCCGGACAACATCACGCAGGGCGAGAGCGAGACGCTGCGCGCGTACGGGGCGGACGAGGTGCTCGGCAAGCGGGTGTGGTCCTTCTGGTGGGACTGACCGGCTCCCCTGCCTACCGAAGCCCCTTCGCCAGCCGCCGCAGCCCCTCACCGATCTCGTCCGGGGTCTGGGTGACGAAGCAGAGCCGCAGCGTCGCGGGGTCGGGTTCCCCGGCGTAGAAGGGCGCGCCCGGCACGTACGCCACTCCCTGCTCCACCACTCCCCGGAGCAGGGCCGTGGTGTCGTACGACTCGGGCAGCCGCGCCCAGAGGAACATGCCGCCCTCGGGCCGGGTCCACGTGGACCCGGCCGGAAGGGCGTCGGCGATACCCGCCAGCATGGCGTCGCGCCGCTCGCGGTACACGCCCGCGACCCGTGCCACATGGGCGTCGAGGTCCCGGTCGGCGAGATAACGCGCGGCGGCGAGCTGGTTGACGGTCGGGGTGTGCAGATCGGCGGCCTGCTTGGCGACGGCGCACGCCCGCAGCAGCGCGGCGGGGGCCCGCAGCCAGCCGAGCCTGAGGCCGGGCGCCATGACCTTGGAGAAGGAACCGAGCAGCACGGTCCGGTCCTGGGCACCGTCGTACGAGGCGATCCACGGCACCCGCCCGCCCTCGAAACGGAGTTCACCGTACGGGTCGTCCTCGACGATCCACACCCCGCACCGGGCGGCGACGGACGCGACGGCGGCCCGGCGCTCACCCGCCATGGTCCGGCCGGTCGGGTTCTGAAAGGTCGGCACGGTGTAGAGCAGCTTGGGCCGCTCGCGAGTGACAAGCTCCTCGAGCGCGTCCGGATCGATCCCGCCCCCGTCCCCATCCACCGGCACCGCGACCACCCGCGCCCCGGCGAACGCGAACGCCTGGAGTGCCGCCAGATAACAGGGGCTTTCGACGAGCACGGTGTCGCCGGGCTCGACCAGGGCGGTCGCGAGCAGCGAGAGCGCCTGCTGCGACCCGGTGGTGACCAGTACGTCGTCCGCGTCCGTCGGCAGCCCTCGTGCGGTGGTCCGCTCCGCGAGGGCTGCCCGCAGCACGGGCTCGCCCTCGGTGGTCGAGTACTGCAGCGCCCGCTCGGGCTCGTGGGCGAACACGTCACGGAACGCGGCGGCGATCCCCTCCGCGTCGAACAGCTCCGGCGCCGGCAGCCCGCCCGCGAAGTTGATCACCTCCGGCCGCGCGGTGACCGCGAGGATCTCCCGTACCGGCGACCCACCGATCGCGGTGGCCCGCGCGGCGAGCGGCGGCACGGCTTGAGCGATCTCGAGACCGGTCACAGGACGACTCCTTCTTCTACGGCTCCCACAACCCCTGACTCGCCACCCTAGAAAGAAACGTGCGCCCTACACCGACCAATTCCGGGATACGGACACGAAGAACTTCCCTCGTCCTCAAACGCCGGACGGGCTGAAGGCCTTCAGGGGCGCGGGGAACTGCGCGGCCAGCCCCCACCGGCCCGCAGGCGGCGAACGCACCCGGGGGTCCGGGGGCGGAGCCCCCGGGTAGGGAGGGGAGCCCCCGGGTAGGGAGGGGAGCCCCCGGGTAGGGAGGGGACGGGTAGGGGCCGCGGGGGCGGAAATCAGGGCTTGACGCCCGTCACCCCGTACACATTGATGTCAGCGTCCGTCACGTCATTGATGTCGCGATAGCGGATCTTCTCGATGTCGTCGAGGCCGGCAAAGTACGCGGGATCCACTTTTTCGGGCAGCGGAGCCGCACCGTCCGGCCGCCAGCGGTGCACGGGCACGACACCCGGCTCCTCCACCTCGAGCCCGTTCTCCGTGAAGAACCGCTCCACCTCGGCCCTGGACCGCAGCACGAACGTGAACCCCCGCTCGGTGAACGTCCGCTGAACCGCCCGAATGTTCTCCGCGTTGAGATCCTCGGTGAGATGGCTGAGCACGAGCCGGCTGCCCGAAGGCAACGCCTCCACCAGCTCACGCACGATCGGATAGGCCTGCTCGTCCTCGATGAAGTGCAGGATCGCCACCAGCACGAGCGCGATCGGCTGCTCGAAGTCGAGGGTCTTCGCGGCCCCTTCGAGGATCCTCGCGGGCTCCTCGAGGTCCGCGTCGATGTAGTCCGTCTGCCCCTCGGGCCCACTGGTGAGCAACGCACGCGCGTGAGCGAGCACTACGGGGTCGTTGTCGACGTACACGACCCGCGACTCCGGAGTGATCCGCTGCGCGATCTGGTGGACGTTCTCCTGCGTCGGCAACCCGGTACCTATGTCCAGGAACTGGCGGATACCCGATTCCCGGGTCAGCGTGGTGACCGCCCTGCGCAGGAAGTCCCGGTTGTGCCGGACGTCGAGGTACCCGCGCGGATTGGCCACGATCGCGGCGGCGGCCGCGGACCGGTCGACCGGGTAGTTGTCCTTGCCCCCGAGGAAGACGTCGTAGACGCGCGCAGGGTGCGCCTTGGTGGTGTCGATCCTCCTTCTCAGCTCGGCGGGGTCCTGGCTGAGAGCATCACCGGGCATAAAGCCTCTCCCTGGAGAGTCGCGTCATTCGATGGGCAACAACGTAACTCCTAGGGGGACTTGATAGTGCCCCTCCCCTGGCTAACCTGTCGCGGCCGTCTCCCACTCGCTGCCGCCCAGCGGATAGTCGTACGCGGGCCGCCCCACATTCCCGCTCGTCCGGAACGGCTTCCCGTTGTCGTCGATACGCACCGTGCCACTGCGCGCTCCACTGGACCAGTCGAGCTCCAGGTACCAGCTCACGTCGTGCGCCCGCGCGTCCGCGAAGACATAGAAAACCTCGGGATCGGACTCGCTGACCTTGTAGGGGAAGTCCCGCTGCCCGGCCTTGGGCGTGGTCACGGGCCGCCCCGCGTCGAGATCCACGGCGAACGACTTCGTCTCCACGCCACCCCCGCAGCCGACGCCCATCGCATAGTCGTTCCAGGCGAGCGGCACGTCCTTCCCCACCACCCGCACGTGCAGCCCCTCCAGGACCACGGTGGCCTTCCCGGTCCCCTGCACGGTCAGCGCGAGCATCTGCTCCTGACCGGCGACCCCGCCGAGCGCCGTGACCCACCCGCGCGCGTCCGACTCGTTCGGCGGCGGGGGCACCTGCGCGGCCTTCCGGTTCACCAGGTAGTGCTGACTGCACGGGCCGTCCCACTTGTACGGGTTGGCGGCCACGACGGGCGCGGTGGCGCCGTCGGCGACGTCCTGGCCCGCACCGCCACCCGAAGCCGCCGTCGAGACGGACGCCTCGGGCCCACCACCGTGCGAGGCGGAGACGGAGGCGCTGACCGAGGCGGACGGCTCCCGGTGCTTGCCGTCGGCGGACGCCGTCCCCCGCGAACCCTCCCGGGGACCGGACGACGCGGCGGCCCCCAAGACCTCCCGCCCCCCGCTCCCGTCCCCCTTGCCGTCCGGCACGAACCGCACCGCGAGCGCGGCGGACGCGAGCACCGCGGCGACGGCGACCGAGGCGAGGAGGACCGTACGCCCTCGCCGCCCCCCGGTCGAAGCCTCACCCGAGGGCCCGCCGACAACCTCCGAAGCCACATCCGGCTCCCCCGAGGAACCCTCCACCCCCACCGGCATCATGGACGTCACATCCGCCACAGACACCTCATCCATCGCAGACACCTCAGATGCCACAGGTGCCACAGGTGCCACAGGTGCCACATCCGCCACATCCGCCGCATCCGCCACGGAAGCTGTATCCGTCACAGACGCCGCAGGCACCCCCTTCTGCCCCCGCAGCACATCGGCACGCACCCACCGCCGATGCAGCTCCACCAGCTCCTCGGGAGTCGCCCCGCACACGCGCGCGAGCCGCTCCACGGGTGCGTAGTCCGTCGGTACGGCGTCCCCGTTGACGTACCGATGCAGCGTGGACGTACTCATGTGCAGCCGCTTCGCGAGCACCCCGTAACTGAGTCCGGACCGCTCCTTCAGCTCCCTCAGCAGCCCCGCGAACTCGTCCCCGGCCACCGTTCCTCCATCCCCCGCGTCCCGGGCCGCGTTCCAGGGGGAGGGTATTCCCCCTGGTCAGACCCCATACGACCGTTCCGGTGTCCCGTATCCCCCGGCAATCGTGGCGGCCGGGACGGATCAACCGACAAGCTGTGGTCATCCAAGCACGCCGCTCCCCTCGACCGGTCGAGCGGCTGCCGACCAGCCACATCCACAGGGGGATCACCCATGTCCGCACGCACCGCCCGCACCCGCCTCCTCGCCGCCACGACGGTCGCGCTCGCCGCGTTCGCCCTCACGGCGTGCGACAACGGAAAGGGCGTACGTGACGAGGGTCCGTCCGCCGCGTCCAATTCCTCGACGCAGCCGACCGGGTCCACCGCCGACGGCGGTACGAAGGCGAAGCCGGCGGGCGAGACGGGGGGCTCGACGGCCGCCCCGAAGGGCACCACCACGGCGGGCACCACCACGACGGGCACCAGCGGCGGCTCCGGCTCCGCCGGCAAGAACGGCACAGGCACCACAGCCACCCGGAACCCCGCCTGCAACGGCGCCAACAGCAGGACCACCGCGACCGAGGTCTCCCGCCCCCTCAACCACCTGCTCCTCACCGTCACCAACACCGGCGCGAAGAACTGCGATCTGACCGGCTACCCGATCGCCCGCTTCGGCGAGGCCCAGTCGGTCCCGCCGGTCGCCGAGTCGACCCACCCGCAGGCGGTCGTCACGCTGGCTCCGGGCGAGTCCGGCTACGCGGGCGTGCTGCTCTCGGCCGCCGACGGCAGCGGCGGCAACGGCTACACGGCCAAGACCCTCGTCGTCGGCTTCGCCAAGGGCCGCAGCGCGACCCCGGCGCTCCCGGCGAAGGGCGTGTACGTGGACGACAAGCTCACGGTGACGTACTGGCAGCAGAGCCTGGACGACGCGCTGGCCTACTGAGCGAGCGGCTGTCAGGCCCTAGCGGAGCTTCTGCGCGACCTCGGTGGCCCAGTAGGTGAGGATGTTCCGGGCGCCGGCCCGCTTGATGCCGGTCAGCGTCTCCAGGATCGCCTTGTCACGGTCGATCCAGCCTTTCTCGGCCGCCGCCTCGATCATCGAGTACTCGCCGGAGATCTGGTATGCGGCCACGGGCACGTCGACGGAGTCCGCGACCCGCGCCAGGATGTCCAGATACGGTCCCGCCGGCTTCACCATCACCATGTCGGCCCCCTCCTCCAGATCGAGGGCCAACTCCCGCAGGGACTCCCGCACATTGGCGGGGTCCTGCTGGTACGTCTTGCGGTCGCCCTTCAGCGAGGAGGCGACGGCCTCCCGGAAGGGCCCGTAGAAGGCGGAGGAGTACTTCGCGGTGTAGGCGAGGATGGCGACGTCCTCGCGCCCGATCTGGTCCAGGGCGTCCCGGACGACCCCGATCTGCCCGTCCATCATCCCGCTGGGCCCCACCACGTGCGCCCCGGCGTCGGCCTGGACCTGGGCCATCTCGGCGTACCGCTCCAGGGTCGCGTCGTTGTCGACGCGGCCTTCCGCGTCGAGCACTCCGCAGTGCCCGTGGTCGGTGGTCTCGTCGAGACACAGATCGGACATGACCAGCAGTTCGTCGCCGACCTCGGCACGCACGTCGCGGAGGGCGACCTGCAGAATCCCGTCCGGGTCGGTCCCGGGGGTTCCGACGGCGTCCTTCTTCGCGTCCTCCGGCACACCGAAGAGCATGATCCCGGAGATCCCGGCCTCCACGGCCTCCAGCGCGGCCTTCTTCAGGCTGTCGCGCGTGTGCTGTACGACGCCGGGCATCGCCGCGATGGGAACCGGCTCGTCCACGCCCTCCCGTACGAACGCGGGGAGGATGAAGTCGGCGGGGTGCAGCCGGGTCTCGGCGACCATGCGCCGCATGACCGGCGTCGTACGCAGCCGCCGCGGCCGCGTACCGGGGAAGGATCCGTACTTCGTCATGCCCTCTACGCTACGCCCGCCCCTCGGCCCCCCTTGCCGACACCTTGCCGGTACAAACCCCAGACACCGAACGGGGCTCCGCCCCACATCCCCACCCACCCGACCCGTTCGGCTGCGGGCCGGAGGGCTTGGCGCGCGGTCCCCGGCGCCCCTAAAAGCCTGGGCGCCGGGGCGCAGCCCCGTGCC
>NZ_JBEYFS010000289.1:0-12851 GCF_040634475.1 Streptomyces sp. NPDC007095 | reverse complement strand
GGTGAGCAGTTCGTCGGAGGGCGGCGGTACGTGGTTGCCCGCGGCGCGCTCCTCCTCGCGCAGCGCGCGCCCCAGGCGCCGCAGATCGGCCGCGTCCATGCTCGCGAGGGGCGAGGCGAGCAGGGTGAGCGCGGTTTCGGTGTCGAGCCAGGGCGCGGCTTGCGCGTCGGCGTCTTCAGGTACGTCGGCGTCTTCAGGTACGTCGGCGTCTTCAGATGCGTCGGCGTCTTCAGGTACGTCGGCGTCTTCAGGTACGTCGGCGTCTTCAGATGCGTCGGCATCCTCAGCATCCTCAGCTACGACGACGTCTTCGGGTACGTCACTGTCACCGCCGGAGGGCGCGGCCGTACCCGACTCCGCGCGTGCCACCGCTCGCAGTGCCGTCAGCAGAGGCGTCACCGCCGGTTCGTGCCGCAGCGGCAGGTCGTCGCCGTCGATGTCGAGCGGCACACCCGCCACGGTGAGCGCCCGCCTGATCGTCGGGATCGTGCGGGAGCCGGCGCGCACCAGGACGGCCATGTCGCCCCAGGGAACGCCGTCCTCCAGGTGGGCGCGGCGCAGGATGTCCGCGATGTTGTCCAGCTCCGTGCCCGCCGTCGGGTACATGTAGACCTCGACGGCGCCGCCGTCCCGTACCGGTGACAGCCCGCGGTGGGCGCGTACCTTCTCCGCCGGAAGGCGGGTCAGCGGCATGCGCTGGGTGATCAGACGGGTGGCGGTGAGCAGGGCGGCGCCGGAGCGGCGGGAGGTGCGCAGCACCTCGACCGGCGCGGGACGGCCGTCCGCGCGCGGGAAGGCGTCGGGGAAGTCCAGGATGCCGTTCACGTCCGCACCCCGGAAGGCGTAGATCGACTGGTCGGGGTCACCGAAGGCGACCAGGTTGCGGCCGCCGCCGGCGAGGGCGTGCAGCAGCCGGACCTGCGCGGGATCGGTGTCCTGGTACTCGTCCACGTAGACGGCGTCGTACTGCCCGGCGAGACGTTCGGCGACGCCCGGACGCCCGGCGAGCAGCACCGCTCGGTGGACGAGTTCCGCGTAGTCGAGCACTCCTTGGAGGTCGAGAACGTCCAGGTACTCGGCGAGGAAGGCGGCGGCCGCTCCCCAGTCGGGGCGGCCGATGCGCCGGGCGAAGGCGGTCAGGGCGTCGGGGCTCAGGCCCAGTTCACGGCTGCGTGCCAGTACCGCGCGGACCTCGTCGGCGAAGCCGCGCGTGGTCAGGCAGGCGCGCAGCTCGTCCGGCCAGCGGACATGGGCGAGGCCGAGCCGCTCCAGGTCGGGCTGGCCCGCGAGCAGTTCGCGCACCGCCACGTCCTGTTCGGGTCCGGACAGCAGCCGCAGGGGGTCCACGAACAGGTCACTGTCCTGGTGGGCGCGGACCAGGGCGTAGCAGAACGAGTGGAAGGTGGTCGCCCGGGGGGCGCGGGCGGCCCCTATGCGCAGCGCCATGCGGTCGCGCAGCTCGACGGCCGCCTTGCGGCTGAACGTCAGCACCAGGATGCGTTCCGGGTCGCCGCCCCGCGCGATCCGGGCCGCGACGGACTCGACGAGCGTGGTCGTCTTGCCGGTGCCGGGGCCGGCCAGCACGAGCAGTGGGCCCGTGTCATGGTCAACCACCGCGCGCTGCTCTGCGTCCAGACGAGGGGGCCCCACTCGGACCGGCGCGCTACGCACCAGTCGGTACGCGCCGCGGGTCCCCTGCCGCACCTGGGGGTGCGACAGGCGCCTGGTGGAAGAAGAGGAGCTCACGTGGTTCGCCGGTCCTGGAGGTTGTGCGGGATATCACTGCCGGCGCGGAGCGCCGTCGTTGACGGGTGGTGGTCGGGCGACGGGTGGGAAGAGCACCGCGCGTTCAGGGTGGTGGCCGCGGGGTGAGGGGGACGCGTGCCGTCGACGCTACGCCGGTGAGCACCTTGGAAGGAGGGCTTCCCCTTCTTCCCTCACACCACGTGCGTCCCCCGGCTCTCGAACGTACGGCATGTCACGGACGTGCCCCGTTTCCCCCGTACGGGCCACAGGTTCCCCATCGCCCCGCCCGATGCCGGAAGCTGTCAGGTGTGACCCTGCGCGCGTTCGCCGCCGTCCCATCGTGCTCGTCTCATGTCGATGCGCGGCAGATGCCCCTCGGAGGCCCTGCTCGCCTCCTTCAGGGGCGTGCCCTCGTCGCGGTAGTGGCCCAGCGCCTCGAGTTCGTGGCCCGGGAGCAGCGCGCCGTCCGCGCGGACGACCCGCCACCACGGGACCGCTCCTCCGTAGAGGGCCATCACCCGGCCCACCTGGCGCGGTCCGCCCTCCTCCAGCCACTCGGCGACGTCCCCGTACGTCATCACGTGCCCGGGCGGGATCGAGTCGGCGACCTCAAGGACCCGCTCCGCATACTCCGGCAGGACATCCGTCGGAAGGCTCTCCTCGCTCATCCGCCCCATCCTGCCCCATCCCACCGACAGTGCCACGATTCGGTGACTGTGCGTATCCCTCGCCACGAAGGCGCACTTCGGGCAGACTGTGCGCCCCCGTATTTGCACCCTGATGCCCCCGTGTGTCGGTGGGGCATGCCACCATCGTGCGGGCGGTGACTGGTGATACGAGATCAAGAAGAGACGATGAGGCAGCAGGGCGTGCACCCCGAAGACGCGGAGAGCACCTCCGCGGCCTCGTCGCGTCCGGACACCGGCGACACCGACCCGAAGGACTTGGGCAAGGCGGCGGACGAGCCCACGACGACGGTGGACGAAGAACCCGTTCCTGACACCCACGGACGAGCCCAGAAGCGGCTCGATCCGAAGGACGACTGCGGCGACGAGGTCCACAACGACGAGGTCGAGGGCGACGAACCACTGCTGCCCGCGCGCGTGCACCGTCCGTCCGATCTGATGCGGCTCATGGTCGGCGTCCTCGCCATCGCCGTGCTGCTGGCCATCGCCGCGTTCGCGCACGGCACCACCTCGGGACTCGAACAGGACATCAACAAGGGCACGGGCCAGGCACCCGATCTGCTGATCAAGATCGCGGGTCTGGCGTCGAGCATCGCGATCCTCCTGGTGCCGGTCGCCTTCGCGATCGAGCGGCTGATCAAGCGGGACGGGCTGCGCATCGCCGACGGCGTGCTGGCCGCGGTCCTCGCGCACGGAGTGACACTCGCCACGGACCTGTGGGTCGCCAAGGGCGCCCCGAGCTCCATCCAAGAGGCGCTCACCCAGCCCTCACCGGGTGACATCCATGCCCTGACCGACCCGGTGCACGGCTATCTGGCGCCGGTCATCGCGTACATGACGGCCGTCGGGATGTCCCGCAGACCGCGCTGGCGCGCGGTGCTGTGGGTGGTGCTGCTCCTCGACGCCTTCTCCATGCTGGTCACCGGCTACACCACGCCGTTCTCGATCATCCTGACGGTGCTGATCGGCTGGAGCGTCGCGTACGGGACGCTGTACGCGGTCGGCTCGCCGAATGTGCGTCCGACCGGGCGGACGCTCATGGCGGGCCTGCGGCACGTCGGCTTCCACCCCGTCAGCGCGGCCCGCGAGGACATGCCCGACACCACGGAGAACGGCGACCGCGGTCGCCGTTACTTCGTCACCCTGGAGGACGGCCCGCCGCTGGACGTCACAGTGGTCGACCGTGAGCAGCAGGCCCAGGGCTTCTTCTACCGCGTGTGGCGCAACCTGACGTTGCGCGGCCTCGCCACCCGTCGCAGTCTCCAGTCGCTGCGCCAGGCCCTGGAGCAGGAGGCGCTCCTCGCGTACGCGGCCATCGCGGCAGGGGCGAACGCCCCGAAGCTGATCGCGACCTCCGAGCTCGGTCCGGACGCCGTGATGCTCGTCTACGAGCACACCGGCGGGCGCACCCTGGACTCGCTGCCCGACGAACTCATCACGGACGATCTCCTGCGCGACACCTGGCACCAGGTGCAGGCACTTCAGTCGCGACGCATCGCGCACCGCAGGCTCGCGGGTGACGCGATTTTGGTGGATCGTTCCGGCACGGTGATCCTCACCGATCTGCGCGGCGGCGAGATCGCGGCCGGTGATCTGCTGCTGCGCATGGACATCGCCCAGTTGCTGACCACGCTGGGGCTGCGCGTCGGCGCCGAGCGCACGGTGGCATCAGCCGTCGGTGTGCTCGGCCCGGACCCGATCGCCGACTGCCTGCCGCTGCTGCAGCCCATCGCACTGACCCGCTCCACGCGCGCGACGCTGCGCAAGCTGGCCCGGGAGCGCGCACATCGCGAACGCGACGCGGTCCTGGAAGCCTCCCGGCAGAACAAACTCGCCCGCGCGGAACAGACCCAGCACGCCGAGGCCGCGGTGGAAAAGCCCGGCAAGAAGGCCGTACGCGCGGAACAGCGGGCCGAGAAGCGGGCGATCGACGAGGCACTGGACGAAGCACGCGAGGAGGATCTCCTCACCCAGATCCGCCACCAGGTGCTGCGGATCCGCCCGCAGGCGCCGGTCGAACCGGCCCGCCTGGAGCGGGTGCGGCCGCGCACGCTGATGAGTTTCATCGCCGGTGCCATCGGCGGGTACTTCCTGCTGACCCAGCTCACCCACATCGAGTTCGGGACCCTCTTCGACAATGCCCAGTGGGGCTGGGTCGCCGCGGCCGTGCTGTTCTCCGCGCTGAGCTACTTCGCGGCGGCGATGGCGCTGCTCGGCTTCGTACCGGAGCGGGTGCCGTTCATGCGGGCCGTCGCGGCGCAGGTCGCCGGCTCGTTCGTGAAGATCGTGGCGCCCGCCGCGGTCGGCGGTGTCGCCCTCAACACGCGCTTCCTGCAGCGTGCGGGGGTCCGACCGGGGCTCGCGGTGGCGAGTGTCGGCGCGTCCCAGTTGTTCGGGCTCGGCTGCCACATCCTGATGCTGCTGTCCTTCGGCTATCTGACCGGCACCGAGAAGACGCCGTCCCTGTCGCCCTCCCGCACGGTCATCGCCGGTCTGCTGACGGTCGCCGTACTGGTGCTCGTCGTGACGTCGGTGCCGTTCCTGCGCAAATTCGTCAGCACGCGCGTGAGGTCGCTGTTCGCGGGCGTCGTACCGCGCATGCTCGACGTGCTCCAGCGGCCCCAGAAACTGATCACCGGCATCGGCGGCATGCTGCTGCTGACCGCCTGCTTCGTGATGTGCCTGGACGCGTCGATCCGCGCCTTCGGCCACCAGCAGCCCACCACGCTCAGCCTCGCCAGCGTCGCCGTCGTCTTCCTCGCCGGTAACGCGCTCGGCTCCGCGGCGCCGACCCCCGGCGGCGTCGGCGCGGTCGAGGCGACCCTCACGGTAGGTCTGATCGCCGTGGGGCTCCCCAAGGAGGTCGCCGCCCCCGCGGTGCTGCTGTACCGGCTGCTGACACTGTGGCTTCCGGTGCTTCCGGGCTGGCTGTTCTTCAACCACCTGACCCGCAAGGGCGCCCTCTAGAGCCGCGCGCCGGCCCTCCCTCACGGGCCCCCGCACGCCCTCACCCGCACGGCCCGCGCCCCGAGCGCCCCGCCCCGCACGACCGCAGGATGGGGAGCATGCCGAACCCGTCTCCGCCGCGCGCCGCTGCGCTGGCCCTCTCCGTCGCTGTGCTGTCCGCCGTGCTGGCGGGCTGCAGCGACAACTCGAAGAGCGAGGACCTGCCGGCCCAGAAGCTGAGTTGGAAGGACTGCCCGGCCCCCGCCGAGTCCGAGGGCGGCGGCAACGCCCCCTCTCCCCTGCCGGGCGGCACACAGTGGCAGTGCGCCACCATGGAGGCACCCCTCGACTGGGCCGATCCCAAGGGCGACACCATCGGGATCGCGCTGATCCGGGCGCGGACGAGCGGCGACCAGAGCAAACGCATCGGCTCCCTCATCTTCAACTTCGGCGGCCCCGGCGGCTCCGGCGTCAGCACACTGCCCGCCTTCGGCGAGGACTACGCGAAGCTGCGCACCCGCTACGACCTGGTGAGCTTCGACCCGCGTGGGGTCGGCCGCAGCGCGGGCGTGAAGTGCGAGGACGACAGCCGGCTCGACGTGTTCTTCCAGCAGGACGCCACCCCCGACGACGCCGCCGAGCAGAAGAACCTCCTCAGCAACACGAAGACGTTCAACGCGACCTGCGAGAAGAACTCCGGCCGGACCCTCCCCCATGTGCGCACCACCGACGCGGCCCGCGACATCGACCTCATGCGCCAAGTGCTCGGCGACGCCAAGCTGCACTACTTCGGCATCTCGTACGGCACCGAACTCGGCGGCGTCTACGCCCACTTGTTCCCCAAGAACGTGGGGCGCGCCGTCTTCGACGCGGTCGTCGATCCGACGCAGAACCCGGAACAGAGCGCGCTCGGGCAGGCCAGGGGCTTCCAGCTCGCGCTCGACAACTTCGCCACCGACTGCACCTCGAAGACCGAGCCCTGCCCGATCGGCGACACCCCGCAGGACGTCAAGGACCGCATCGCCAAACTCCTCAAGGACCTGGACAGCAAGCCCATCCCCGGCGTCTTCCCACGCCAGCTCACCCAGACCGAGGCCACCAACGGCATCGCGCAGGCGCTGTACTCCAAGGACTTCTGGGAGTACCTGACGGAGGGGCTGGAGCAGGCGTACAGCGGTGACGGCAAGACACTGATGCTGCTGTCCGACTCGATGAACGGACGCAACCAGAACGGCCAGTACAGCAACCTCTACGCGGCCAACGTCTCCATCAACTGCGCCGACGAAAAACCGCGGTACACGATCTCCGATGTGCAAGCCGGGCTGCCGGCGTTCCGGGCCGCCTCACCGCTGTTCGGCGACTTTCTGGCCTGGGGCATGCTGAGCTGCACCAACTGGGCCGTCCCGGGCGCCGCCGACCACCCGGACGTCAGCGCCACCGGTGCGGCGCCGATCCTCGTGGTCGGCAACACCGGCGACCCGGCCACGCCGTACCAGGGCGCGAAGAAGATGGTGGACGCGCTCGGCAAGGGAGTCGGCGTCGAGTTGACCTACAAAGGTCAGGGGCACGGCGCGTACGACAGCGGGAACAAGTGCGTGCACAACGCGGTGAACGGCTATCTGCTGGACGGGACCGTACCGCCCGCGGGAACCGTCTGCAGCTAGAACCAACGCCATCCACACCAAGAAAAGTGCAGGTCAAACGGTTATCCACAGGCCTCCGCGGTGTCGGCTGCGGGCGCCTACCATTGCCTGCATGTGATCCGCGGCATCCGGCGGGCCACGGGCGAGGGGGGAAGTTCATGACGCGTTTCGCACGGTGGACGGCCGCGGCGGCCGCGGCGCTGCTGGTGGCAGGCTGCGGCAGCGGCTCGTCGGGGGACGGCAAGGGGGAGGGGAAGGGGGAGGGGAAGAACAGCGGCCGGCCGTCGGCCGCGGCACCTTCCTCCGGCACCACCTCGGGGCTGCCCGCCTCGCTCACCTCACAGAAGCTCGACTGGGGCCACTGCAAGGGTTCCTCCGCGCCGGGCAGCGGCTGGCGGTGCGCGACACTCAAGGTCCCGCTGGACTACGCGAAGCCGGACGGCGAGACGATCGGCCTGGCGCTGATCCGCTCGAAGTCGACCGGCGGCCAGAGCAAGCGCATCGGCTCACTCCTGTTCAACTTCGGCGGCCCCGGCGGCTCGGGCGTCGACACGATGCCGTCGTACGAGAGTGCCGTCGGCCCGCTCCACGAGCGCTACGACCTGGTGAGCTGGGATCCGCGCGGCGTCGCCGCCAGCGAGGGCGTGCGCTGTCGCAGCGACAAGGCGATCCAGGCAGCCGAGTCCGTGGACGCCACCCCGGACGACGCGGCCGAGGAAACCGCGTACTTCAAGGACGCCGCCGACTTCGGCAAGGGCTGCGCGAAGGCCGCCGGAAAGCTGCTGTCACACGTCTCCACGACCGACACGGCCCGCGACATGGACCTGATGCGCCAGGTCCTCGGCGACGGGACGATGCACTACCTGGGCTTTTCCTACGGGACCGAACTCGGCGGCGTGTACGCCCACTTGTTCCCCAAGAACGTGGGCCGTCTGGTGCTGGACGCCGTCGTCGACCCGAGCGCCGACACGGTCGGCCACGCCAAGAACCAGACCCTGGGCTTCCAGCGCGCCTTGGACGACTACCTCAAGTCCACCGGCCAGGACCCCAAGCAGGGCTCCCAGAAGATCGTGGACCTGCTGAACCGCATCGACGCGAACCCCCTGCCGACGGCCGACGGCCGCAAGCTCACCCAGACGCTGGCGCTCACCGGCATCGTCCTGCCCCTGTACAGCAAGGAGGGCTGGCCCCGCCTGACCAATGCGCTCAAGGGCGCCGAGGACGGTGACGGTTCGGGGCTGCTGGCCCTCGCCGACGGCTACAACGACCGTGATTCCTCGGGGCACTACGGCACGACGACCCACTCCCAACGGGTCATATCGTGCTTGGACGACAAGCAGCGGCCTACTCCCGCGGAGACGAAGAAGCTGCTGCCCGAGTTCGAGAAGATCTCGCCCGTCTTCGGGGACTTCATGGGCTGGGACACCGCGGGTTGGTGCCACGACTGGCCGGTCGCCGGCCAGTACGACAACCCGGAGGTCAGCGCGCCGGGCGCCGCGCCCATTCTGATCGTCGGCAACACCGGCGACCCCGCGACTCCGTACGAGGGCGCCCGCAGAATGGCCGACGAGCTGGGCAAGGGCGTCGGAGTGGAGCTCACCTGGAAGGGCGAGGGCCATGGCGCCTACGGGAGTGGGAGCGAGTGTGTCGACTCCACGGTGAACAGCTATCTGCTGGACGGGACGGTGCCGAAGGACGGGAAGGTCTGCGCGTCGTAGTGGCGGGTGCGGCGGACGGGCGCGGGCCTGCACGCGGGCCCGCCCGGCCGACGAGCACCCAGCCGGCGAAGACCCGACGCACGGACGCACGGCCGTCGAACCCCCGGCCCGCGAGGGACCGGCCAACGGAAAGGGGCCCGGCACGCGCGGTGCCGAGCCCCTCCCGAAAAGCCGTACGCCTGGTACACCGGCGCCTAGTAGACCGGCTTCTCCGGCTCGATCTGGTTGACCCAGCCGATCACGCCGCCGCCGACGTGCACCGCGTCCGAGAAGCCCGCGGACTTCAGCACCGCGAGGACCTCAGCGCTGCGGACGCCCGTCTTGCAGTGCAGGACGATCTTCTTGTCCTGCGGAAGGGTCTCCAGGGCGGTGCCCATGAGGAATTCGTTCTTCGGGATCAGCTTGGCGCCGGGGATCGAGACGATCTCGTACTCGTTGATCTCGCGGACGTCGATGATCTCGATGTTCTCGCCGTCGTCGATCCACTCCTTGAGCTGCTTGGGAGTGATCGTCGAACCGGCCGCCGCCTCTTGGGCCTCCTCGGACACGACACCGCAGAAGGCCTCGTAGTCGATGAGCTCGGTCACGGTGGGGTTCTCGCCGCAGACCGCGCAGTCCGGGTCCTTGCGGACCTTGACCTGGCGGTACTGCATCTCGAGGGCGTCGTAGATCATCAGGCGGCCGACGAGCGGCTCACCGATGCCCGCGAGCAGCTTGATCGCCTCGTTGACCTGGATGGAGCCGATGGACGCGCACAGCACGCCCAGCACGCCGCCCTCGGCGCAGGAGGGGACCATGCCCGGCGGCGGGGGCTCCGGGTAGAGGCAGCGGTAGCAGGGACCGTGCTCGGACCAGAAGACGGAGGCCTGGCCGTCGAAGCGGTAGATGGAGCCCCACACGTACGGCTTGTTGAGCAGGACGCACGCGTCGTTGACCAGGTAGCGGGTCGCGAAGTTGTCCGTGCCGTCGACGATCAGGTCGTACTGGCTGAAGATGTCCATCACGTTCTCGGCCTCGAGCCGCTCTTCGTGAAGGACCACATTCACGTACGGGTTGATGCCCAGCACGGAGTCACGGGCCGACTCGGCCTTGGAGCGGCCGATGTCCGCCTGACTGTGGATGATCTGGCGCTGCAGGTTCGACTCGTCGACCTCGTCGAACTCCACGATGCCGAGCGTGCCCACGCCCGCGGCGGCCAGGTACATCAGCGCCGGCGATCCGAGGCCGCCGGCGCCCACACACAGCACCTTGGCGTTCTTCAGCCGCTTCTGCCCGTCCATGCCCACGTCGGGGATGATCAGGTGGCGGGAGTACCTGCGGACCTCGTCTACGGTGAGCTCAGCAGCTGGCTCAACCAGGGGTGGCAGCGACACGGGGACTCCGTTGGTCGGTCAATCACTACGGTTGTTCTCCCCGTAACACTGCCACGCCCTTCTTCATTCCGAGACACCCGTTCCGATCCGCGAGACGATTTCGTCCCAGTAGCCGGGCATCGTCTCCCACGGGTCGGCCCGTCCACCGTGATCCGTGCGGTCGGTGAAGTAGATCGTGGCGGCGCCCTGCCAGCGGGCGATGCGCAGCGCCTCGTCGAGATGGCCGCGCGGTATCCCGTGCACGAAGTGGCAGAAGCGCTCGGGCGGATAGTCGGCGGTCCACTCGGCCACCTGCGACCAGCGGTAGTCGCTCCAGGTGCCGGAGAAGGTCACCAGCTGGTCGGCGCTTTCGGCATAGCCGGGGTAGGGGTGGGTGCCGTGGCCGAGGACGAGGTGCGCGTCATCGAGGAGCGTGCGCAGCGTGGTGGCGGCCCGGCGGACCTCGGGGAGCGCGGCGCGCTCGGTGGGGCAGCGGTGCAGGAGGAACCCGCCGACCCGGTACCAGTCGAGATACCGGTGTGCGTCGGAGATCACCTCGGCGAAGGCGCGTGCGCCGTACGTCACGTCCAGGTGTCCCAGGACGCGCACGCCCGCGTTGCGGAGTCGGCCGGCGGCCTCCAGGCAGTGCGGGTCGGGGCGGGTGCCGGGACCGTTGGCCACGTTCAGGACGGCCCAGTGCACGGGGGTGCCGGGGCGGGTGAGTTCGCCCCACTCGGCCGGAGCGACGAGGGGGTGCGCATAGCCGGGGACGCCGAGGCCGACCCTTAAGTCCGTGCTCGCTATGCCCGTCGCGGCGCTGGTCAGATACGACATGCCGCCTCCATCCAGATATCGGCGAGGGATTCCTCGAGGTTGATCCGGGGCCGCCAGCCGAGCCGGTCGCGCGCGGTGCGCACATCGGCCTGCTGCCAGCTGCCGCAGCCGTCCGGGTAGGGGTACGCGACCGGCGCCCCGTGATCCGCTTCGGTGCGGGGGTGGCCGATGGACGCCCTCATGGGTCCGGGCGGGCCGTCGAGTTCGTGCAGCGTGCCCCCGTAGCCGGCCACACGGGCGAGGACGGCGGCGGCGTCGCGCAGACGGACGGCGCGGCCCGAGCCGATGTTGATGACGCCCTGCGCGGCGGAGAGCGAGGCGGCGTGCACGGCGCGGGCGACATCGCGGACATCGATGAAGTCGCGCTGGACGCCGAGTCCGCCGAGTTTGAGTTCGCCGTCGCCGGACTGCATGGCGCGGCGCAGGGCCTCGGCGAGGCGGCCGAGCGGGGATCCGGCGGGGGTGCCGGGGCCCGCGGGCGAGAAGACGCGCAGGACGACTGCGTCGAGTCCGGAGCCGAGGACCAGTTCGGTGGCGGCGAGCTTGCTGACGCCGTACGGGCCGCCGGGGCGCGGTACGGCGTCCTCGGCCGTGGAGGAGCCGGGCTGGCTGGGCCCGTACTCGGCGCCGCAGCCGATCTGCACCAGTCGCGCGCCGCAACCGCTGCGGCGCAGGGCCTCGCAGACGGTGGCGACGGCCACGGTGTTGTGCCGGGTCAGTTCACGGGCTCCGCCGCGGGTGGCGCCCGCGCAGTTGATGACGACCCCGGGGTGCACCGCGTCCAGGAAGCGGGTGAGGGCGCCGGGGCTGCCCGAGGCGAGGTCGAACCGTACGTCGGCGTCGTCGCCCCGGCCGAGCGCGGTGAGCTGCACGGCCGGATCGGCGAGCAGTCTGTCGGCGACGAAACGGCCGAGGTATCCGTTGGCTCCGATCAGCAGGACTCTCATCGGGCGGCTCCCGGGGCGGATTCTCCGGTTCGGGAGGTGATCATCTGGCGTTCTCCTTCGGGGTGGTGCCGTGGGTCGGACGGAGCGCCCGCGGTGTCGGCCCCGCGGGAGGGTGCGCCCGGCACGAGGGCTGGACCCTCGGGCGCCGGGTCGCGGCTCATGGCGTCCCGCCCGGTGTGGCGTGGGCCGAGGCCCGGGTCAGGGTGCGGGTCGCGTGGATCAGGAGGACGAGCGCGGCCGCGCCGCACACCAGGGCCGGAACGGCGCCCGGACCCCAGGCGCCGGCGATGGTCTCGACGGGGGTGGCGACGAACGAGCAGCCGGGCAGGCGGGACGCGAAGACCGTGGTGAGGGCGGTTACTTCGGCCGCGCCCGCGGCGCCGAGGACGACGGCCGGGGCGTGGGTGAAGCCGCGCGTCGTGAGCAGGCGCGCGAGCAGCAGCAGCGCGCCGAGGGCGCCTGCTCCGGCGTACGCGCTGGGCCCGTTGTAGGCGCCGGGCTCGCTCGGCGCCTCCCGGCACAGTGCGAGCAGCCCGCCCAGAGCGCAGAGGAACAGGGCGAACACCCCCAGGAGCAGGGGCCGTACGGAGACGGCGAACTCCTCCAGGCCTCGGCTCGCGGTCAGTTTGCGGCGGGCGCCCGCGGTGAAGAGGCGGGCGCACCAGGCCGCGGGGACGCACGCCAGGGCGAGGGCCAGCACGGGTGCGGTGGCCGGGGGCCAGGGGCCGTCGGGGCCGCCTTCGATGCCGACGCTCAGCAGTCCGTCACCGAGCAGGGCGTACGCGATCAGCCAGCAGGTCCAGGCACGGGTGCCGCTCGTCGTGCGGTGCGTGGTGCTGAGGGGACCTCGGCGCAGCGCGGCGCGCAGGCCGAGCGTCACGGCGAGGGTGCCGGAGTCTCGGGGACGGTTCGGCCTGCCTGTCGGCGTTCACCGCGTTCCCGCGCGAGATCTGGCGGCAGATCTGGTCCAACAACCCTC
>NZ_JBEYFS010000288.1:0-12926 GCF_040634475.1 Streptomyces sp. NPDC007095 | reverse complement strand
TCACCGGGAGCGGCGGCAAGACCGGACTGGGACGGGCGCCGTTGATCTTCCCCTACGCGCAGTTCGGGGGAAACGGCGTCAGCCTCTTCTTCGTTTTGCCTCGGGGGCGGTTTCTCTTGACGCCTCCGCGACCCGCGGCCTACCGTCCTCCCACCAATAGGAAACTTTCCTAACAATGATCTTGCAGTGGACTTCCCCGCGGCCACCCTGGGAAGCTGAGCGACTGGGCAGTTGAAAGGCAGGTGTCGACAAACATGGCAGGATCCGCCGGTACGCCGGGCACCCCGCGCGTCCTGCGCGCCATGAACGACCGCGCCGCCCTCGATCTGCTGCTCGCGCACGGACCGCTCTCGCGGACCAGGATCGGGAAGCTGACCGGGCTGTCCAAGCCCACCGCCTCCCAGCTCCTCGCCCGGCTGGAGGCCGCCGGACTCGTGCTGGCCACCGGCACGAGCGAGGGGCGGCCGGGCCCCAACGCCCAGTTGTACGCCGTCAATCCGCGGGCCGCCCACGCGGCGGGCCTGGACGTCACGCCCGAGCGCATCCTCGCCGCCGTCGCCGATGTCACCGGCCGCACCGTGGGCGAGTACGAGCTGCTCACCCCGGGCCGGCGCCCCGCGCAGCCCGTCGTACGCCAGGTCACCGACGCTCTCGACGGCGCGGTGAAGGCGGCCGGGCTCGCCAGGGGCGACGTCCATCGGCTCGTCATCGGTACGCCCGGCGCCTTCGACCCCAACACCGGGCGGCTGCGGTACGCCTCCCACCTGCCCGGCTGGCACTCCCCCAGCCTCCTCGACGAGCTCGCGGCCGTGCTGCCGATGCCCGTCGAGTACGAGAACGACGTCAACCTGGTCGCCATCGCCGAGCAGCGGCTCGGGGCGGCGCGCGGACACGAGGACTTCGTGCTGCTGTGGAACGAGGGCGGCCTCGGCGCCGCCCTCGTCCTCGGCGGGCGACTGCACCGCGGCTGGACCGGCGGCGCGGGCGAGGTCGGCTTCCTGCCCGTGCCCGGCGCACCCCTCGTACGCCAGGTGACCAAGGCCAACAGCGGTGGCTACCAGGAGCTGGCCGGCTCACAGGCCATTCCCAAGCTCGCCCGCGAGCTGGGCATCCAGCCGGTGCCGACCGGGCCCTACGCCGAGGTCGCCGCCGCCCTCGTCGAACAGGCCGCCCGCATCAACGAGGGGCCGCACCTGCGGCTCCTGGAGACGTACGCGACCGGTCTCGCCACCGGTCTCGCCTCACTCGTCTCCGTGCTCGACCCCGAACTCGTCGTGCTCAGCGGCGCCTCGCTCACCGCCGGCGGCGAACCGCTGCGCGTCCTGGTGCAGGCCGAGCTGGAGGAGCTGGCCGCCTCCCGACCGCGCCTCGTGGTCGGCGACGTACACGAACACCCCGTGCTGCGCGGCGCGTTGGAGAGCGCGCTGGCGGCCACCCGCGACGAGGTCTTCGACACCTCCCGCTGAGTCCCACCCCTCGACCGACTCCCCCGTCCCACGAACCGTCCCGCGAATCGTTCCGCGAACACCACCACCACCGCCCTGCCCTAGGGAGACCCCGCCATGCCCGGAATATCCAGGAAAGTCGCCACTGCTCTCGCCGCTTCCGCCTCGCTCGCCCTCCTCACCACCGCCTGTACCGGCCAGTCCTCCTCGGGCGCGAGCGACGACGCCTCCAAGGACACGACCATCAACTTCTGGCACGCCTGGAGCGCGCCCGGCGAGATCGCTGGCGTGAAGGCCCTGGTCGCGGGCTTCGAGAAGACGCACCCCAACATCCACGTCAACATCGTCGCCAACATGACCGACGACAAGATCAACCAGGCCCTGCGCTCCGGCGGCGACAAGGCTCCCGACGTGATCTCCTCGTTCACCACCAACAACGTGGGCAAGTTCTGCTCCTCCGGCGCGCTGGTCGATCTCAACCCCTTCTTCAAGAAGGCGGGAATCGACCCGGCGACGACCTTCCCGAAGGCGATGAACGAGTACACCCAGTTCGACGGCAACCGCTGCACGGTTCCGCTGCTCGGTGACGCGTACGGCCTCTACTACAACAAGAACGCATTCAAGAAGGCCGGGATCTCCAGCCCCCCGAAGACCTGGTCCGAATTCGAGGCGGACGCGAAGCAGCTCACCGTCTCCAAGGGCGACTCCTACACCCAGCTGGGCTTCATGCCGAACTACCACGGCTGGGAGTCCACCACCGAGCACTACTTCGGCCAGTTCTCCCCGACGTACTTCGACAGCAGCGGCAAGTCGAACCTCGCCAAGGACCCCGCTTTCACCGCCGGATTCACCCTCCAGAAGAAGCTCGTCGACGAACTCGGCGGCTACCAGAAGCTGGAGAAGTACCGCTCCGAGCTCGGTGACGAGTGGGGCCCCAAGCACCCCTTCCACACCGGCCAGGTCGCCATGCAGCTGGACGGCGAATGGCGGCTCGGCATGGCCGAGGACGCCAAGCCGAACTTCGAGATCGGCGTCGCCCCGCTGCCCGTTCCCGACGACCAGGCCGACCAGTACGGCAAGGGCTACATCACCGGCACCATCGCGGGCATCGCGGCCACCAGCAAGAAGCAGAACGCGGCCTGGGAACTGGTCAAATACATGACCACGGACACGGACGCGGTGGTCGGCTTCGCCAACGCCATTCACAATGTGCCCTCGACGCTGGCCGCGCTCAAGTCGCCGAAACTGAAGTACGACCCGCGCTTCAAGACGTTCCTGGACATCGCCTCGAACCCGAACTCGACGACGACTCCCGCGTCCATCAACGGCGGCACCTACCTCGTGACGATCCAGCAGTTCGGATACGACTACGAGAGCGGCAAGGCGAAGGATCTGAAGGCGGGTCTGCAGAAGGCCGCCGCACAGATCGACACGGACATCGCGCAGGCGAAGTAGCAGACGGGCACGGACATGAGCACCGTCACACTCGCTTCGAAGCGGCGCCGATCGGCGCTGCGCACCCTCGCCTTCATGTCGCCGTGGCTGATCGGCTTCGCGGTCTTCTTCGCCTATCCGCTGATCTCGACCGTCTATTTCTCGTTCATGCACTACGACGGCTTCAAACCGCCGACGTGGAGCGGGACGAAGAACTGGACCTACGTCTTCGAGCACTACCCGCTGTTCTGGCCCGCGCTGCGCAACACCCTGTGGCTGGTCCTGGTCATGGTCAGCCTGCGGGTCGTCTTCGGACTCGGCGTGGGCCTGCTGATCACGAAGATCAAGACGGGCACGGGCGTCTTCCGCACCCTCTTCTACCTCCCCTACCTCGCCCCGCCCGTCGCCGCGACGATGGCCTTCGCCTTCCTCCTCAACCCCGGCACGGGACCGGTCAACTCGATCCTGGAGAAGGCCGGCATCCCGGCCCCCGGCTGGTTCAACGACCCCAGCTGGTCCAAGCCGGCCCTCACCCTGCTGGCCCTGTGGGGCATCGGCGACCTGATGGTCATCTTCATGGCCGCGCTGCTCGACGTACCGACGGAGCAGTACGAGGCGGCGGAGCTGGACGGCGCCTCGGCCTGGCAGCGGTTCCGGTACGTCACACTGCCGAACATCTCGCCGATCGTGATGTTCGCCGTGGTCACCGGCGTGATCCAGACCATGCAGTACTACACCCAGCCACTGATCGCCGGGAAGGTCGCCTCGGGCGTCATCCAGGGCGCCGGTACGCAGTTCGAGCCCGGCTACCCCGACAAGTCGACGCTCACCCTGCCGCAGCTCGTCTACAACCTCGGCTTCCAGCGCTTCGACTACGGCTCCGCCTGTGTGGTCGCGCTCGTGCTCTTCGCCCTGTCCATGGTGTTCACCGCGTTCCTGATGCGGCGCCGGGGCGGTCTCATCCAGGCAGGTGACTGACACCCATGACACAAGTACTCGACAAGCCCGTGGAGTTGCGGGCCCCGGTCTCGCCCGCCGAGCGCACCGCCCGCCGCAAGGCCCTCATGGAGTGGGTCGCGATCCACGCCCTCGGCGTCGCCGCGGCCCTCTTCTTCGTCCTCCCCTTCGTCTTCGTCTTCCTGACCTCCCTGATGAGCGACTCACAGGCGCTCAGCCGCGATCTGATCCCGCACACCTGGGAGTGGGGCAACTACAAGAAGGTCTTCGACACCCCCGGCTTCCTCACCTGGTGGAAGAACACCCTGCTGTACGCCGGTGCCGGCACCGCCTTGACGGTCGTGTCGTCGATCCCCGTCGCGTACGCCCTCGCCAAGTTCCGTTTCCGGGGCCGGAACCTGTCGCTGATGCTGGTCATCTCGATGATGATGCTGCCGCCGCAGGTCGTCATCATCCCGATGTACCTCTTTTGGGCGAAACAACTGGACCTGTCCGGCACACTGTGGCCGCTGATCATCCCGATGGCCTTCGGCGACGCGTTCTCCATCTTCCTGCTCCGCCAGTTCCTGATGACCATCCCGAACGAGTACCTCGACGCGGCGAAGGTCGACGGCTGCGGGGACCTGAAGACCCTGCTGAAGGTCGTCCTGCCGATGGCGAAGCCGGGAATCGCCGCCGTGGCCCTGTTCCAGTTCTTCTATGCCTGGAACGACTACTTCGGACCGCAGATCTACGCCTCCGAGAACCCCGGCGCCTGGACCCTCTCCTACGGCCTGGAGTCGTTCAAGGGCGCGCACCACACCGACTGGAACCTCACCATGGCCGCGACCGTACTGGTCATGGCCCCCGTGATCCTCGTGTTCTTCTTCGCACAGAAGGCGTTCGTCGAGGGCGTCACGCTCACCGGAGTGAAGGGTTGACACACACATGAAACTCACCGTGGTCGGCGGAGGGTCGACCTACACACCCGAACTCATCGACGGCTTCGCCCGGTTGCGGGACACCCTGCCCGTCGAGGAACTGGTCCTCGTCGACCCGGCCGCCGACCGCCTCGAACTGGTGGGCGGCCTGGCGCGGCGCATCTTCGCCAAGCAGGAGCACCCCGGCCGGATCGTCACGACCTCCGACCTGGACGCGGGCGTCGAAGGCGCGGACGCGGTCCTGCTCCAACTGCGCGTCGGCGGCCAGGCGGCCCGCCAGCAGGACGAGACCTGGCCGCTGGAGTGCGGGTGCATCGGCCAGGAGACGACGGGCGCGGGCGGTCTGGCGAAGGCGCTGCGCACGGTCCCGGTCGTCCTGGACATCGCAGAGCGCGTCCGCCGTACCAACCCCGACGCCTGGATCATCGACTTCACCAACCCGGTCGGGATCGTGACGCGGGCGCTGCTCCAGGCGGGCCACAGGACGGTCGGGCTGTGCAACGTGGCGATCGGCTTCCAGCGGAAGTTCGCCGGAATGCTCGGGATCGCCCCCGTGGACGTCCATCTGGACCACGTGGGTCTCAACCACCTCAGCTGGGAGACCGGGGTGCGCCTCGGCGGCCCCGAGGGCGAGAACGTCCTGCCGAAGCTGCTGGCCGAACACGGTGACACGATCGCCGACGACCTGCGCCTGCCCCGCACCCTCGTGGACCGCCTGGGCGTGGTCCCCTCCTACTACCTGCGCTACTTCTACGCGCACGACGAGGTCGTACGAGAGCTGCGGACGAAACCGTCACGGGCGGCGGAGGTCGTCGCGATGGAGCGGGAGTTGCTGAAGATGTACGGCGATCCGGCGCTCGACGAGAAGCCGGAGCTGCTCGCCGAGCGGGGCGGCGCGTACTACTCCGAGGCGGCCGTCGACCTCGCCGCCGCGCTGCTCGGCGGGGGCGGCAGCCCGTATCAGGTGGTCAACACCTACAACAAGGGCACCTTGCCCTTCCTCCCCGACGACGCGGTGATCGAGGTGCAGGCGGCCGTCGGTCCGCACGGCCCGACACCACTGCCGGTCCTGCCGGTCGACCCCCTGTACGCGGGGCTGATGGCGGCCGTGACGTCCTACGAGGACCTGGCCCTGGAAGCCGCCCTGCGCGGCGGCCGCGACCGGGTCTTCCGGACCCTTCTCGCCCACCCCCTCATCGGCCAGTACGAGTACGCCGACGCCCTCACCGACCAACTGATCGCGCACAACCGGGAGCACCTCGCGTGGGCATGACGTCATCCGGACCCGGCGCCGGGACGGCCGCCGGATCCGACCCCGCGGGCATGGTCCTGGCCATCGACGCGGGGAACAGCAAGACCGACGTCGCGGTCGTGTCCGTGGACGGGCGGGTGGTCGGGGCCGCGCGCGGCGGGGGATTCCGGCCGCCGGTGGTCGGGGTCGCCACGGCCGTGGACGCCGTGGGCGAGGCCGTCGCCCGCGCCTTCGCCGAGGCGGGCGTCGACTCCGTGGCCCATGTCTCGGCCTGCCTCGCCAACGCCGATCTTCCCGTGGAGGAGGAGCAGTTGGCGGCCGCGCTGCACGCGCGCGGATGGGGCACGAGCGTGGAGGTGCGCAACGACACGTTCGCGATCCTGCGCGCCGGGATAGCGGAGCCGCGCGGGGTCGCCGTCGTGTGCGGCGCGGGTATCAACTGCGTCGGCATGCGCCCCGACGGCCGCACCGCCCGCTTCCCGGCGCTCGGCCGGATCTCCGGTGACTGGGGCGGGGGTTGGGGCCTGGCGGAGGAGGCCCTGTGGCACGCGGCCCGTGCGGAGGACGGCCGGGGCGGACCCACGGCCCTGTCCCGCACCCTCCCCGCCCACTTCGGTCTGCCCTCGATGTACGCCCTGATCGAGGCGCTGCACCTAGAACACATCGAGCACGACCGCCGGCATGAACTGGCTCCGGTGCTGTTCGCGACGGCGGCGGAGGGTGACGAGGCCGCTCGCGCTCTGGTGGACCGGCTCGCGGACGAGGTCGTCGCGATGGCCACGGTCGCTCTGAACCGGCTCGACCTCCTCGCCGAGGAGACCCCCGTCCTCCTGGGCGGCGGTGTCCTTGCCGCCCGCCATCCCCAACTCGACGACCGGATCCGCGAACTCCTGTCGGCCCAGGCCCCCAAGGCGGTCCCCCAGGTGATCTCGTCCCGCCCCGTGCTGGGCGCCGCCCTCCTGGGCCTGGACCACGTCCACGCCCCCACCGAGGTCCACACCCGCGTACGGGCCTTCTACGAGGGGGGTTGAGGGACTTCGCCCCCAGACCCCGGTCGGGTCTTTCAGGGGCGCGGGGAACTGCGCGACCGGCCCCCACCCACCCGCACCCGAAAAGAGCACCCCTCACACACACCCCAATACCGGCACATTCGAAAGGGAACCGAACACACACCGGCCGCGTATTCATGGTCAGGGGGGGTGGCGCGGAGCGCCGCGTTCGCGCTGCCGTCCGAACGGGCCACCACTGTACGAAGGGTGGGCTGCAATCCGAACAAGATCGAGTCAAGGCCTGTGCGGATGTCAGTCCCGACGGCGATACTTGCGGCCGTGCACCTCTCTTCGTGCTCCCGCGCACGCGGGGGAGGTGACCGACGGATGACCATGGGGGAGGTCAAGTGACACAGCCGCCGAAGGGCACGGCGCCACCGGGGCAGCCCGCCACGCCCACGATGCCGGCCGTCCCGCCGCAGTCCGGCGCGACAGCGGCCCGGTACGGCCCGACGGCGACAGCGACGGCGCCGCGGTCCGGGCCCCCCTCGCCACCGGGCAGACCCGTCACGCCCGACACCGCTCCCGCACGCCGCACCGCCTGGGCGGAGGGCGTGGAGCGCCTGCGCGCCGCGGCGACGACGGAGCCGGGCCGGCTGCGCCTCATCGGCGCCGTCCTCGCCCTCCTGGTCGTCGCGTTCGGCGCGGTCACCGCCTGGCAGATGACGGAGCGTTCGAGCGCGGCGGACGACGTGCTGCACAGCAGCCAGCCGCTCAGCGCCGGCGCCGCCGACATCTACCGTTCGCTCGCGGACGCCAACACCGCGGCCTCCAGCGGCTTCCTCGCGGGCGGCCAGGAGAGCGCGGACACCCGCGACCGGTACGAGAAGGACATCCGGACGGCCGCGCAGGGGCTCATCACCGCCGCCGCCAACTCCGACCCGGGGTCCCCGTCCACGGACACGATCGCCAAGCTCAACAAGCTGCTGCCGGAGTACAAGGGCCTGATCGAGCGGGCCCGCGCCAACAACCGGCAGGGCTATCCGCTCGGCGGCGCGTACCTGAGGTACGCGAACGAGAAGATGCAGCAGCAGATGCTCCCCGCGGCCGAGGAGCTCTACAAGCGGGAGAACGCCCGGCTGAGCGCCGACTACGCCGACGCGAAGCCCTACCCGTGGGCCGCGATCGGTCTCGGCGTCCTCGCGCTCGGCGGGCTCTTCTGGGCCCAGCGGCGCCATTACCACCGCACGAACAGGGTGTTGAACCAGGGACTGGTCGCCGCCACGGCCGCCTCCGCGGTGGTGCTGCTCTGGCTGGTGGTCGGGCACAGCGTGGCCCGGGCCGGGCTGAACTCCTCGTACAACCACGGGGTTCGCTCGCTGAACGTGCTGCACGACGCCCGGATCGCCTCCCTGAAGGCACGGGGCAACGAGAACCTGACGCTGGTCAGCCGGGGCGCGGAGACCAAGCAGGTTTCCGCGACGGAGGTCATGGACCTCTTCGACTACAACTTCCAGCAGGACATGAAGACCCTCACCAAGGGCCTGGCGCTGGCCGAGGGCCTCGCCGACGACACGGCGGGCAAGAAGCCCGTCGAGGCCGCGACGGCCAACATGAAGGTCTGGAAGTCCCGCCACCAGGAGGCCCGCACGGCCGACGACGCGGGCGACTACCAGGGCGCTTTGAACAAGGTGATCGGTTCGGCGGCCGACAAGCCGACCGGCGAGTGCTTCGACGGCGTGGACACCAACCTCGCGGCGGCGCTGACGCACGAGGAGAGTGAGTTCAAGCAGGCGGCAGGCGACGGCCGGGACGCGATGAGCGGGCTCCCGGCGGGCGCGGCCGTCCTCGCGGTGCTGGCCGCGGCGGGCGCGCTGCTCGGCATCGGGCGCAGGCTTTCGGAGTACCGGTGAGAGGGGGAGCGGTGAAAGGGGGCATGGCGATGACTGCACGACGTCTGAGGGCGAGCCTGAAGGGCTGGGGCGGCGTGGGTGCGATGGCGCTCGCCCTGGTCGTCACCGCGGTCTTCGCCCTGTTGCTGCCGCTGAGCAGCGCCCACGGGGACGGCAGCACGGGCACCGGCGGCCAGGGTGTGGGCCAGGGCATCCAGGCGCGGGCCGACACGTGCACCGACCCGCAGGACCAGAGCCCCGCCCCGTCCTCCGACGAGAGCGGCAAGACGATCACGGCCATCAAGCAGCGCGGCTATCTGTCGGTCGGCGTCGACCAGAACAGCTACCGCTGGGGCTACCGCGATCCGAACAACACGGCGAAGAGCAGCGACCTGGAGGGCTTCGACATCGATCTCGCACACGAGATCGCGCAGGAGATCCTCGGCGACCCGAACGCCGTCCGTTTCCACGCCATCCCCACCAACCAGCGCATCCCCGCGATCAAGTCCGGTCAGGTCGACATGGTGGTGCGCACCATGACGATCACCTGCTCCCGCCTCAAGGACGTGGCCTTCTCCGCCCCCTACTTCCTGACCGGACAGCAGGTACTGGCCCCCAAGACCTCCGGCATCAAGGGGTACGACAACACGCTGGCGGGCCGGCGCATCTGCTCGGCGGCGGGCTCGACGGCGCACGACAGGCTGTCGGCCGACAAGAAGGCGGGCACGCTCGCCTCCTCCGCGGACATCACCACCACCGTGCCCAACCAACTCGACTGCCTGGTGCGACTGCAGCTCGGGCAGGTCGACGCCGTGGTGACCGACGGCGCGCTCGCCGCCAGCCAGGCGGCGCAGGACCCGACGGTCGAGCTGAAGGGCAAGACCTTCACCGACGACTACTACGGCGTGGCGATGAAGTTGGGCGCCGACGATCTGGTACGCCGGGTCAACCAGGTGCTCGTGGACTACCGCAAGAGCGGCGGCTGGCAGGCCTCGTACACCAAGTGGCTGTCCGCGACCCTGAAAGCGGACTCCCCGTCGGCGACTCCGCCGACGGCGCACTACAAGTAACGGAAATCCGGGTAACGGCAGCGCGGACGACGCGGCCGGCGGGAACGCAAGCGACGGGCACGACCGAGAGCGAGAGGTGATCGATGGGCGTCACGGGGCCCCCCGGGCCGGTGATGGACCGGGACGAGGTGGACCGTGCGCTGGCGCGGCTCGGCGCGGAGCACGAGGCCATCGAGACCTCACTCCTCGCCCTGCAGGACCACGCGGGCCGCAGACTCCTCGAAGGCGCCGAGCTCACGGGCACGACCGACGAGCGCTGGTCGACCGCGGAGGCGTCGATCACGCTGCTGTGGGCGTACTTCGACGCGTACACGGACGCGCTGCGCTCCGCCCGCGACATCCGTTCCCGGCGGCGCTGGTCGAGCCGTGAGGACCTGGTCGAGCTGACCGAGCTGCTGCGCGGCGCGAGCATCACGGTCGCCGGCTCGACCACCGCCACGGCGAACGCACCGACGCTCTCCGGCACCGGCAAGCTCAGCGAGCAGTTCTCGCTGGTAGCGCTGGTGGAGCGGATGAACGAGCTGTACGCGTCCTCGCTCGACATGGTCGTCGCCGCGGACGCCGTCTGGTCCGCGCTGCCCGCCCGGATCGATTTACTGGCCGCGGAGCTCCAGCGCACCCGCCAGCTCGCGCACTCCGTGGGCGTACGCCCCGGTGAACACCCGGCGGGCGACGACCTGGAGCGGATCACCCGGACGCTGAGCACCCTGCGTCAGCAGGTCGTCTCCGACCCGCTGGCCTTCTGGGTGCCCGCGAAGGGCAGTTCGGCGCCCGGCGGCGGACGTCCCGACACGACGACGTACGACCGCGAGGCGCGCGCCCTGGAGGACGTGCGCCGTGAGATCGACGCGGTGCTCACCGTCCGCCAGGACGCGGAAGCCCGTCTCGTGCGGCTGCGGGACGTGCTCAGCCGCGCCGACCGCACGCTCGCGGAGGCGAGGAGCGCCCGCGGTGAAGTGCTGGCGAAGATCGCCGCGTCCGAGGTGCCGGCCGTCAGCGGGCCGCCGACACTGCTGCAGGAGCAGTTGGCGACGGCCGCGGAGTACCGCAGACACGCCCAGTGGCACCGTCTCTCGCCGCTCCTGGAGGCGCTGGAGGAGAAGGCCGAGGACGAGCTGCTGCGCGCCCGCGAGTCGTTGACCGCGGTCACCGCGCCGCTGGCGGTCCGCGCGGAGCTGCGCGGCCGCCTCGACGCGTACAAGGCGAAGGTGGCCCGGCACGGCCTCGCGGAGGACCCGTTCCTCATCGAGCGCTACGACGCGGCCCGACGCATGCTGTGGAGCGCGCCCTGCGATCTGCGGGTGGCGGAGGAGGCGGTGCTGCGCTATCAGCGGGCCGCCGTCGATCTGCTCAGCCCGCGGGTGCCCGAACAGGGCGGCCCCACCGACCGTAAGGGGCCCCACGCGTGAGCGTTGAAGGTGATGCAGTGTGAGTGAGCAGCAGAAGTGCCAGCGGCCCGGTTGCCCGGGGTCGTACGAGGACGTGGGCGGCGGCGAGCTGTACTGCGACACGTGCGGTCTGGCACCCGTCGTCGCGTCGAACGGCATGGTGGGCTCGCCCCCGACCGGACTCACCGCGGGCGGCAAAGGCTCGCGCGGCTCCGGCAGCAGTTCGCGGGCGAGTTCCCGCAGCTCCAGTTCCCGAACGTCCTCGCGCTCCGCCCAGTCGCGGCGCTCGGTCTCCGGACGCCTGTCGCGCTCGCTCTCCGGCAACGCGACCAGCCGCTCGGTGTCGGTGCGCAGCTCGGGCTCGACCGCCGCCTCCAGTGGCCGCGGCCGGCTCGGCGTCGGGCTGGTGCAGGTGCCGGACGTGCCGCGGCCCGACCCGCGCGCGATGGTGCTGGAGAACCCGGAGGTGCCCGAGCGGAAGCGGTTCTGCTCGCGCTCCGACTGCGGTGCGCCGGTGGGCCGTTCGCGCGGTGAGCGGGTGGGGCGCACCGAGGGGTTCTGCACCAAGTGCGGTCACCCGTACTCGTTCGTGCCGAAGCTGCACACGGGCGACATCGTGCACGGCCAGTACGAGGTGGTGGGCTGTCTCGCGCACGGCGGGCTCGGCTGGGTCTACCTCGCCGTCGACCGCGCGGTCTCCGACCGCTGGGTGGTCCTCAAGGGTCTGCTCGACACCGGCGACCAGGACGCGATGGCGGCGGCGATCTCCGAGCGGCGCTTCCTGGCGGAGATCGAGCACGCCAACATCGTGCGGATCTACAACTTCGTGGAGCACCTGGACCAGCGGACGGGTTCGCTGGACGGGTACATCGTCATGGAGTACGTCGGCGGCAAGTCGCTGAAGGAGATCGCCAACGGGCGCCGGACGGCGGACGGTAAGCGTGATCCCCTGCCGGTGGAGCAGGCCTGCGCGTACGGCATCGAGGCCCTGGAGGCACTCGGCCATCTGCACAGCCGCAATCTGCTCTACTGCGACTTCAAGGTCGACAACGCGATCCAGACCGAGGACCAGCTCAAGCTGATCGACATGGGCGCGGTGCGCAGAATGGACGACGACGAGTCGGCCATCTACGGCACGGTGGGCTACCAGGCGCCGGAGGTGGCCGAGGTCGGTCCGTCGGTGGCGAGCGACCTCTACACGGTCGCCCGCACCCTGGCCGTGCTGACCTTCGACTTCCAGGGCTACACGAACGTCTTCGTGGACTCCCTGCCGGACCCGGACAACATCGAGGTCTTCCGGACGTACGAGTCCTTCTACCGGCTCCTGGTGCGCGCCACCGACCCCGATCCGGCGCGCCGGTTCGCGTCCGCGCAAGAGATGGCGGAGCAGCTGACGGGTGTGCTCAGGGAGGTCGTGTCCCTCCAGACGGGCCGGGCGCGCCCGGCCCTGTCCACCCTGTTCGGGCCGGAACTGAAGGTCACGGCGGCCCCGCAGGGCGGCTACTACTGCGGCGTCGGCGCGGACGAGATCTTCGGCCGTGACGTCGTCGAGGCACACCTCGAGAACTGTCTCAAGGCG
>NZ_JBEYFS010000287.1:0-13207 GCF_040634475.1 Streptomyces sp. NPDC007095 | reverse complement strand
GCGAGCTCGCCGCCGGGCACGAGCTCGCCGCCGGGCGCCGGGGTCGGCGTCCACGGCGTGGTGCGCTGCTCCTGGAACACCGGTACGCCGTCGGAGTGCTCGCTGTCGAAGAGCCGGAATCCGGCACCCCGCTCACCGGTGGCACGGGGTGGAGCCGCCTCGCTGAGGGTGCCGGCCGCGGGGTCGAGGACCATGCCGTGCTCGCTGGCGACGACGGGTGTCTCCAGGGCGCCGGCCAGGGCGCCGGCAATCCGGTCGGCGCCCGGCGTGGTCAGGATCGGGGCACGCCCGGGCGCAGCCGCGGCCAGCAGGCCGGCGAGTCCGGTCACCGTCACCGGCCGGCCGTCGGCCGTCAGGCCGCCGTCCGCGCCCGGCTCGCCGAAGACCAGGACGGTGTCCTCCGGCAGCAGGTCCGGCAACTGCTCCAGGGTCGCCCGGTCGAGCCCGGAGGCCGCCAGGTCCGTCCCGGGCAGCCCGACCGCCAGCGGCTGGTCGCCCTGCCAGGCCGTCCACGAGCGCTCCAGCAGGTCCTCGACGGGCGCGGGTTCACCGGCGGACACGAGGCCGCCGGGCAGAGCCCCGGCTCCGGTCCCGGCGGGCCCGTCCGCCTCCTCCGACGCCGTGGCCTGCGGCGCCGCGGTGCCGGAGTCCGGCGGCCGGGGGGTGGCATCCGCGGGCCGTTGGGCGGCGCTCGCCGGGGCGTCGGACGAGGCGTCGGACGAGGCGCCGGACGAGGTCCGCTCGGGGGACTCCGTCCGGCCGGTGCCGTCGTGGACGGCGGCGGTCTCCGCGTGGCCGGACCCGGTGTCCGCGACAGCGGGCGCGACCACGCGGGCCCCGGCCTCCGTGGCGACGTCCGTGGCGGCCGGAGCCACCTGACCGACGTCGTCGCCCGCGACAGCCGGCTCCGCCGTCCGGGATCCGGTCTGCGCGGCAGCGTCGTCCGTGACGGCGTCCGCCGCGGTCCGCGGCGGGGAGAACAGGTGGGGCAGGTCCTGCTCCAGGCCGCCGGCCAGGTGGCCGTCGGGGTCCAGCGGGAGCATGGCGTACAGGCCGTCGGGCACCTGGACGGTCAGCGCCCGTCGGGCGCCGTTGCCCAGTTGGGCCACCACGGTCACGCCGAACCGGTAGTGGCGGTATCTGCGGGTGGCCTCGCGGTTCGACTCCCGGGTCTCCCCCGCCTCGAAGCCTTCCTTGTGGCCCGTGCGCACGCCGTACACGTCGGTGGTCAGCCGGTCGTAGACGCGAGTCCCGTCCGTGGTGCCGCCCGCCTCGGGACCGACGGAGAAGACACCCCCGCGTGACCTGCTCTGCTCGCTCTTGGGACTGGTGTGGTCCTGCTGATAGCGGCGGGCCTTGAACTCGACGCCCTCGACCGGCCCGACCACCTCGGCCGCGGTCAGTTCGAGTCCGACCGTGACCGTACGCCCGCCCACCGGCACCTGGTAGCTGTGTTGCAGCAGCCGGGCGATGTTGGCCCGCAGCATCGTGGTCGAGGTGTGGTGGTCGTAGCTCATGCCGGCTGTGGTGAGCGGGTCCAGCCCGGGCACTTCCCACGCGTTCTCACGGGTGAGGTCGGGTTCGCGCACCGAGTTGTGCGCGGCGGCCTTGACCCACCGTTGCACGGCATGCGCGGCCGGCACGTCCCAGGGGTGGATGTAGTCGGTCAGGGCCTCGGGCGGTGCCGGAGAGCGGTCCGCCACCGGAAGCGTCCAGGCCGGCGTCCCCTCCGGCCGCATCGGGGCGACGGTCGGCGGCACCGGCTGTTCGGCGGGAGCCGTCAGGTGCGTCGGGACGAGCAGGCGTACGTCACCGGTGACCGGCTTCCGGTCGCCGAGGCCGTCGTCCTGCCAGGTCCACATGCGCACCGGGTCCCCCCGGCGGGCCGGGTCGCCGCCGCGCACCAGCGCCGCCACGCGCAGGGCCGCGTCCCGCACGGCCTGCACCGGCACGGACAGCGCGGCGGGCGGCTCCGTCGTCGCGCCCATCCGTATGCGGAAGGTGAGTTCGTGCTCGAACTCCTCCGAACCCTCTCGGGTGTTGGCCCGCGCGATGTCGACGATCTGCCTGGCGGTCTCGTGCGACCGCTCCCGGCTCGCCCCGTAGGAGGCCTCGATCTCGATGCCGCCGTGGCCCTCGTGGTTTCCGATGCGGGTGCGGACACCAATGCCCACACCAGTGCGGAAGGAGCTCTCGCCGCCGGTCTTCTCCTCGGTGACGCCCTCGGAGCGCAGGGTGAGCTTGACCTTCGCGCGGGACCGGTGGGAGTGGGGGGCGGAAAGGTCCGCGGTCACCATGACCCACACGTAACGGGTGCTGCCGAAGGGGCCGCTGACCGGGAACCACCGTGCGACGCCGGTACCGGTCAGAGCGGTGTACTGGGTCTGGAGCGCGTCCGAGGAGAAGGTGGCACCCAGCGCCCGCAGCAGGTGCTCGTACGCCGACCCGCTCTTGCCGGCCACGCCACGTCCGGCCAGCCGCTCCACGATCGTCTTCAGCACGTCGTCGGCGCGCAGCCGTTCCACGTGGGCGGCCCCGGGCAGGGGGCGGCCGAGCAGGTGGGTACGGGTCAGAGTGTCGGCCCGCGACGGGCCGGAGGAGGAGGGACCGGCCTCCGACGGACCGGCCTGCGCCTGGCCCACAGGTGAAGGACCGGCCTCCGCCTCGCCCACACGTGAAGGACCGGCCTCCGCCTCGCCCACGTGAGAAGGACCAGCCTCCGCCTCGCCCACACGTGAAGGACCGGCCTCCGCCTCGCCCACGTGAGAAGGACCGGCCTCCGCCTCGCCCACATGAGAAGGACCGGCCTCCGCCTGGTCGGCCTCCGCCACGTGCGAAGGACCGGCCTGCGGCGCGTCGTTCTGTACGGGCCGGGGCGGCAGCAGATCCGGCACGCGGCGTTCGGGCACCAGCATCTCCAGCCCGTGCTCGACCCGCAGATAGCGGACGAACTCCTCTCGCCTGCCGCCCTTGGAGCGCACGACGCTCACTTCGAAGACCGGGGCTGCCTGGACGACATGCGTCTTCTCCCGGTAGGTGGCGCGGCTGATCTCCACCGAGCCCCCGATCCGTTCCCGGCCGCTCCCCCATGCCCACTGCGCCCCGGTCTGGGCCAGCGCGACGGCCCGCAGGCCCGCTCCGCCCTGTCGGTGGCCTTCGGTGGCGGAGCCCTCCTCCGCTTCCTGCCTGGCCAGTACCGCCGCGCCCTCGTGGTGCGTCCCGCCGCTCGCGAGGGCACCGACGCCGATCTGCGGTCCGGCGCCGGCGTTCAGGCCCGCGTGCCACCCGCTCTTCTCGGCGCGGCCGTAGCGGTCGGACGCCTGCGAGTACTGCTCGATCTCCGTGTCGCCGGCGGTCTCCCCCAGGTCCCGCGCCGAGAAGGCACGCAACCGCAGCCGTACTGCGTAGCGCCAGCCGTCGCGCTTGGGCAGCGCCGTCCCGTAGCCGTCCGGGCCGGTCAGTGCGCCGATGCGCGCGGCGAGGGCCGCCGAATCGGTCAGTTCCCCCAGTTGCTGGGGCCAGCCCGTGGAGTCGTCCAGCCACCGCGGGGACAGTCCGGCCAGCCGGGCGTAGCCCGTTGCCGCCAGGTGGGTCAGTTCCGGCATGACGAGGAAGGCGGGGTACACGCCACCTGTACCGCCCTGCGTGAAGTCGACCTCCGCCCGGGTGGCGTCGGGCCAGGCGCGCAGGAACGTCGTCCGGCCCACCTCGGCGACCGGGACCGGCTCGGGCGGCTGGGCGGGGACGTTCTGCCGGGGCACCACGATCGTGGTCGTGAGGTAGGGCCTCTCGATCCACCAGCGCTCGGCCCGACGGCGCCGCCCCGGGTTCTCGGGCCGCAACGACAGCTCGTACACGGTGTCGTAGACGTGTTCGTCGATGTCGCCCTCGGTCTCGGTGCGACGGTAGACGGTGTTGGCCGCCGTGAACTGCTCCTCCTGCGACCGCTCGTAACCACCGCGGACCGTCACTCCGCCGATCCGCAGCCGCGTCGAGCCGCCGAGCGGCAGGATGACGCCACCGCCCGCGCCGGCCACGGCGCTCCACTCGGTGCCCCGCTGGCCGGTCACGGTCTCGGTGCGGGCGGCCCGTGCGTTGACGGTCATCGGGTAGCTGCGTCCGGGCCTGTGCTCCCGCAGGATGGCCTTGACCGAAGCCCGGTAGCGTTCCCCTCCCACGGTCAGCATGTGAACGGTCTCTTCGAGCGGCAGCCTGCCCTCCAGCGCGGGCCTGCCGAAGTGCAGGCCGAGTTGGGCCTCCACCGCCGCCCAGTCGGCGGACCGCCGGACGGAAGGCGGGACCATCTGCTTCAGCGCCCAGCTCAGCTGGTCCTGGACGACCTCCGAGCCCGCCATGTCGAGGGCCATGGCGAAGCCGAGGCCGCGCCGCGCGGCCAGGACGGACGGCTCGGCCGGCTCCGGTTCCTGTCGATCGGCGGGGGCCGGTCCCTGCGGGGGTTCCATCGCCCGGACCGGCTCGGTACCCGACTCCCTCAGCAGTTCCCGCACATGCGGGAGGGCGGGCACCGGCACGGGCGGCTCCGACGGCCCCTCGGGCAGCAGTCCCGTCGTGTGGACCCTGCCGAGCACACGGTTCTCGAAGTCGGCCGCGCCCTGGCCGTCGCGCCACGGCACCCCGATCTCCGCCTCGACCACCTCGGACACCGCACCGATACGCGGGTGGGTCGGGGACTCGACCGCCACCGTGATCCGCAGCCGGGCCCGGTATCTGGCCTGGTTCTCGCGGAAGTTGAGCACGGTGTGGCCCAGGGTCTGGGAGGTGACCGACAGACCGCTGCCGGTGCCGCGGTCGAACCCGAAGCCGAACAACGGCAGCAGGCCCTTGGCCGCGGAACTGCCGCCGCCGTCGGTGACCGGCATCGAGAAGCCGAACGCGTTGTAGCCGAAGGAGATGCCGGCCGAACCGCTGCCCGCGCGTCCGAGGCCCCGCGCCGAGCCGCCCCCGAGGTCGTCGCGGATCTGCACGTTCTCGGTGATCCCGGCGAACTCCAGGCCGTCGATCTCGGCCCGCACCCTGAGGCGGCCGCGGAACGACCGTCCGGCGGATCCGGACACCTGGATCGCGCCCGAGATGTCGCCGTTGGTCAGCCACCACCGGCTGCGCGTGCGGGCGGTCCGCTCGTTGAGCAGTTCCCGCGCGTGGGTCATGAACCGCTCGGCCGTCGAGGCGTTCAGCCCGGCCCGCAGCAGTCCGCCGTGCAGGGCCGCCACCAGCGGGCCGAGGTCGACCGCGTTGAGTACGACCCGGTCCGGTCCCAGCCGTGACTCGCCGGGCGGGAGGGCGGCGGCGGCCGGCTCCATCGGGGGACGCGGCGCGTCGGCGCCGGTGTACTCGCGCGGGAACTCCACCCGCAGACCACGCTCGAAGACCGGCGTGGGCTGGTGCCCGGCGCCGTCCACGAAGACCTCCACCCGCAGCCCGGCCGAGAACGGCTTGTTCCCGCCGATGAACAGCGTCCGCCCGGAGACGACGTTGCGCCGCTGGGTCTCGGAGCTGTCGGCGGCTGCCTCCGCCCGCAGTTGCGGCATGCCGAGAATCATCGAAGAGGCCACCGCCGAGGCGGTGCTGAAGCCGAGCAGCAGCGCCGAGTCGGCGCCGAAGGTGCGCTCGCGGTTGCGTGCCCCGCTCCCGGCGGTCGTCGCGAACCGGACGTTGTACTCGCGTACGGCCGTCTGCGCCTCGTCGGCGGGACGCAGACCGGCGAGGAGCGGGCGCAGCCACACCAGTCGGCCGTGGGTGGTCAGCGTCACGCCGTGGGCCAGGACGTCGTCCCAGGCGTGCCGGTCCGTGGTGGCCAGCATGGTGTGCAGCGCGTTCTCGACGTCACCGGCCAGCTCCGGGTACGGCAGTTCGGCGGCGACCTGCCGGGCCCATGTGCGGGCGCCCGCGTCCTCGAAGGTGCTCGTGTCGGTCACGGAGGCGTGGCCCAGCTGGCCGTGGTCCAGGTACCAGGGGTGCTCCGGGCGCGGTCGCAGGGCTTCGGAGACGTCGACGGCCGGGGCGGGGGACGCCTGGACCGGGAGGGAGGCCGACTCTGCGGGCCGCTGGGCGAGGGGGCTGAAGCCGCGCGGTGCTCCGCCGGAGAAATCCTCGTCGGAACTGTCGGTGTCGGCGCCGGCCGGCGCCCCGAAGGACATCTCGCCCAGGTCCTCGTCCTCGAAGACCTCCTCGTGCTGCGGCACCCGGGGGACGTGCACGGTGACCGTGGCACGTCGCAGCAGGGCCGCCCGGTCCCGGCCGGTGGCCAGGTCGTCCTCGGGCAGGTCCCGGCCGCGGGAGACGGCGAGGACCACGACGGGCTCCCTCGTTCCCGTGCTCTCCTGCCCCGACGCGGCGACGTGCCGGGCGAGGGACGTGCGCAGCACCGCGGCGACGGCCTCGGCACGGCGGCGGCCGGTGTCGAGGCCCAGTCCGTCGGCATCCGTTCCCGCCGCGTAGCCGGTCACGGTGACCACCGGCCGTAGCTGCGGCTCCGAGAGCCCCGGCACTGCGTCCGGCGCGACACGAGCGGCCAGCCCCTCGATGACCGGCACCTGGCCGGCGGGAACCTCGCTGGAGCCTTCGGCGAACACCACGGTGGCTGCCACGGCGGACCGGGCCCGGAACGTGCGGTAGTCGCCCGGGGCCGAGCCGTACGCGGGCTGCACGTAGGGCCGGGACGAACCGTGCTCGGCGATTCCGCTGAGGTCCACTTCTCCGGTAGGCGCGTACACGGTCGTGCCAAGGTGATCGGCCACCTGCTGGGCGAGGCCGTCGTCGTAGGCGCCCGACACGCAGGCGACCAGCACCACGCCCGCGTCGGGATGCCGGGCCCTGAGCTCGCGCAGGCTGGGCCGCCGCCGCAGCATGGCAGCCACCTCGGGACCGAAGAGGGGCCGCGGTCGGCCCGCAGCGTCGTCGACGGCGAGGTAGGCCTCGGCAGCGTGCGCCGACACGAAGTAGTGGCCGGCCCCGGACCACGGCACGGGCTGCTGGACGAACGCGCCGTACAGCTGCCGCTGCCGCATGAAGACATCGGTCGTGGCCGGGTCGTACTGCGCCCAGCCGTGCGAGCGGTCCGCCCATTCGGCCGCACCGAAGTAGGCGCGCCCGACGACCGTCCCGGCGTCCGAGACGATCCGGTGGGAAAGAGGCTCGTTGCCGTCCGCGGGAAGGGAGTTGCGGAGCTCCGGATCGAAGCCGCCGTTTCCGTATCCGTATCCGTACTCGAGGTTTCTGTCGTATCCGTCGAACTCGTCGTCGTACTGGTCCGGTGCCGGCGTGGCGGGGACGCGCGGCACATGGACGGTGACCGTGGCGCGCCGCAGCAGGTCCGCCCGGTCCTGGGCCGGGGTCAGGTCGTCGTCGGGCACGTCCTGGCCCCGGGAGAGCGCGAGCACCACGACGGCCTCCGCACGCTCCGCCGCATCCTGCCCGAGGGCGGTGAACTGGCCGGCCAGCGCGCTCCGGAAGGCCTCGGCGACGCTCTCGGCCCTTGCCTGGCCGGTGTCGTGCCCCTGGAGGTCCGTGCCGCCGCCGGCCGCGTAGCCGGTGACCGTGACGACCGGCTTCAGCTTGGGGGCAACGATGCCGGACAGCACGTCCCGGACGGTGTCGGCGGCCAGGCCGTCGATGACCTTCAGCTGGTCGGCCGCCACCTCGCTGGAGCCGTCGGCGAACGACACGGTGGTGGCCGCGTCGGGCCGGGGCCGGAAGGTGCGGTACTCGCCGTCGCCCTCCTCGGTGAACACCAACGGACGGGCGGCCCGCTCTCCGGGGGCGCGCATGACCGCGTCCTTCGCGGTAGGCGCGTAGACGGTGACGTCCAGGTGATCCGCAAGTTGCTGCGCGAGGCCGTCGTCGAAGACACCCGCCTCACAGACGGCCATCACTATCCCGGCCTGCGGGTTCCGCGCCCTCAGCTCCCTCAGGCTGGGGCGGCGCCGCAGCACCGCCGCCGCCTGTGCGCCGTGCAGGAGGCGCCCACTGCCCGCGGCGTCCTGGACTGCGAGGACACCGCCGTTCCCGTGCGTCGTCAGGAAGTACTGCTGCTGTCCCGCCCAGGGGGCCAAACGCGGGGTGCTCCCCCACCGGTCCGCCTGGTTGTACATGGGGTCGGACGCCGGGTCGTAGGCGCTCCAGGGTTCCGCACGGTCCGCCCAGTCCCGCTCGTTGTGAAACGAGCGCCCGACGATGGTGCCCGCGTCGGAGACGATCCGGTAGCTGCTGAGGGCGTCCTGGGTGTCACGGAAGCGGTCCAGCGGGTCCGCGTCGCCCATGTGGAGTTCCGGCCGTGGCGCGGATGAACCCCTCTGGTTCGAGGCCGCGACCGCCGCCCTGTCCGCTACGGGCTCGGCGGCCGGGCGCCGCGGCGTGTGCACTGTGATCGTCGCACGACGGAGCAGGGCGGACGGGTCCTGTCCGGCGGCGACGTCCTCGGCCGGGAGGTCCTTGCCCCGGGAGAGAGTAAGCACGGCGACCGCGTCGGTGCCGATCCCATCCGCCTGTCCACGCTGCCGGTCGGCGAGGTGGCGGGCCAGACTCTCCCGGAAGAGCCCGGCGACCGCCTCGGCCCGCTGCCGACCGGTGTTGATGCCCTTGCTGTCCGGGAAACGCCCCTTCGCGTACCCGGTGACCGTGACCACCGGCTTCAGCCGCGGGTTCCCCCGGACCGCCAGCGCGGCCCGCGCGGTGTCGGCGGCCAGGTCGTTGATGACCAGCATCTGGTCAGCGGCCACCTTCGTGCCGCCGCCCGGGAACCAGACACTGACCGCGGCGTGCGGGCGCGGCCGGAACGTGCGGTACCGGCCGTCCGGGCCGCTGGAATACGGGCGGGCGGGCAACGCCCGATCGGGCTGGCCCAGTTCCCCGGCCGGCACCTTGGGGCGGTACACCCCCGCCACGGTGGTCGGCGCGTAGACGGTGACGCCGAGGTGGTCGGCCGTCTGCTGGGCGAGTCCGTCGTCGAAGGCACCCGCCTCGCAGGCGACCATCACCACGCCCGCACCCGGGTTCTGCTCCCTCAGCTCCCGCAGGCTGGGGCGCCGCCGCAGCACGGCGGCCAGCTCCGCGCCGTATATACCCCGTCGGTTGCCCGCCGCGTCCTCGGTGCCGAACTGGGCTTCGTTGGCGTGCGAGGTGAGGTAGTACTGGCCGGGCTCAGGCCAGGGCACCGGCTGCGGAACCTGTTCAAGACGGTTCGGCTGTCGCTGACGCATGTAGACACTGGTGGTGGTGGGGTCGTACTTGGCCCAGTCGCCCGAGCGGCCCGCCCAGTCGTCCCGGCCGAGGTAGGCGCGGCCGACGATCGTGCCGGCGTCCGAGACGATCCGGTGGCTCCTGAGGTCGTCCTCCGGGTCTCGGAAGCGGTCCAGCGGGCTGCCGCCCAGCAGTCTCGGCCTCTCGCGCAGTTCCGCCTCCGTGGGCGGTGCGAGCGTGGCCTCTTGTTCCAGGGTCGCCGTGACCGCTTCCGCCGCGGCCAGACGCCGACGGGCGGTCTCCACCCACTCGACGACCGCCGTCGGCGCGCCGGCGCTGGTGTGGGTGTCCAGGGACTCCCGCAGCGACTCGGCACGGAACAGCTCCGTACGCGCGTCGGCGGTCTCCTGCCAGGCCAGTGCCTCCTCGTCCGGCGTGAGGCGGACCTCGCCCGTCGACTCCTCCGGGTCCTCCGACTCCTTGCCCCTGTCCGTCGCGGGCTGAACCGAGTCCGTCTCGGCGTCCCGGCCCAGGGCGAGCAGCGTCTCCAGGTTCTCGGTGGGGACGTAGAAGACGGCCGCCTCGTCGGTGACGGTCACGTCGACCGCGCGCGGCCTGCCACTCGCCTGGCGGTGGACGATGTGCCAGGTGATCGACGTGGCCTCCACCCGGGAGAACCGGCGGTTGTCCCGCTGAACCGGATCGCCGCCGCTGCGCACGAACGTCTCGTCGCCCGTCTCGCCCGTGGTGCGCGGCCCGCCCGTGGTGGTCCCGCCCTGCCGGTCCCGGGTCGGGTCCGCCGGCACTCCGGGTCGTATCAGGTCCGTGCCCCTGATGACCGTTCCCCCGCTGAGCGAACTCGCGATCCGGGCGCCCGAACCGACGGTGCCCGAGGCCGCCTCGATGGAGTGCTGGAAGTCCTGGGAGATCGTGTCGGGCAGCGTGCTGCTGTGACCCGGGCCCGGCGTCGACTCCCTCAGTCCGAGGATGTCGGCGGTGATCTCCAGACTGCCGGGCAGGTCGCTGGTCGTGCCCGGCAGGGTCACGGGCTCCTGGAGGGTGCCCTGTGCGGCCAGGTCCAGGAACCACTGGCTCATGTAGGGCGGGCTGAAGATCGCCGCGATCTTGGACCGCAGCACGAACAGACCGCCCTGCCAGGAGTTGGCGGCCAGGGAGGGGCCGGTGCGCGGCCCGCGGTCGCTGAACAGCGATTCGGCTGCCGCCCGCAGTGCTCCCAGGTCGCCGAGGGTGCCCAGAAAAGCCTCGTGGAGCAGTTCCGGGGTCAGCCGCACTCCCCGGCGTTCGTACTCGGCCGGTGCCTTGTGCACCTGGGCCGGTGGGCGTAGGGCCGGTTGCGGGTGGGGCTGGGTGAGTTCCTCCTGGTAACCGAGGCGCAGCGAGCCGGGCAGCACCCGGGTCCCGAGCTCGTGCTGCTGGTGCCGTCCGATCAGTGGCAGGACCATGCCGAAGCCGGGCGAGGCCGCGCTCAGGGCCCAGTGCACATCCAGCCGGGCGGTGACCTCCACATCGAAGGCGGTCGTCCAGGGACGGGAGACGTGCAGGATGCCGGCGCCCGCCTGGTGGCCGGTCCTCTCCTGCTGACCGACGGAGAAGGTGTGGTTGACGGTGGGGGCGAAGCCCGGCGCGGCGTGCAGCGGCACGTCGGAGTCGACCAGGGAACGGTTCTCGGTGTATCCGGAGTTCTGGGTGTCGCTCCGGTTGCGGGCCGCGGTACTGGCACGCTCGACGGCGCGCAGGTTCCTGCCCTCCAGGACGTGCCCGCCGGGCTCCTGGCCCAGCGCCCGCGGGTTGGTCAGCCTGGCCTTGAGGGTGACCCGGGCCATCGTCGTCAAGAACTCGTTCCGGTTGGGGACCAGGATCGGCAGGCCCCCGAGCATCGTCTCCAGCAGGGCCTTGGTGCCCTGGTTGGCGGCCACCTTCCACAGTTCGGCCTCCACCGCGTCCGCGTGCTCCCGGGAGAGCTCCGCGCGGAGCGTGGGCAGCAGGTCGCGCACGAACGGCCGCAGGTCGGGCACCGCGAGCAGCGCGGTGTGGTCGAAGCCGTCGCCGCGCAGCACGTTGGCGGGGGCCAGCGCCGTCGTCGGGGCCGGTGCCGGTTCCTGAGCCTGTGCCGCCGTCGTCGGGGCCGGTGCCGGTTCCTGAGCCTGTGCCGCCGTCGTCGGGGCCGGTGCCGGTTCCTGAGCCTGTGCCGCCCCCGTCGGGGCCGGTGCCGGTTCTTGAGCCGGTGCGGTGTCCGGGGCCGTGGTTGTCTCCGTCGCCGGGGGCGCCACGAGGCCGCGTTCCCGCGCCGGTTCCACCTGCATCAGTGCCAGTCCGGGTGCCGTCACCGGCTCGCCGGTGAGCTCCCGCTCGGAGTTCCGCCGGGAGCTCACACGGCCGAGGAAACCGACCGCCTGCTCCGACCAGCGGCGCGCCGTGACGCGGAACGTGGTGGGTGCGTCGGCCCACACGTGGCTGCCGGTCGTGATGTCGACCCGGTCGCTCTGTCCGCTCACCGCACGGTCCACGGGCGCCGGGGCGCTGCGCCGGTAGCTGTACTCCGGTCCGACTCGGTTGGCGTCCGACAGACGTGCCTCGACACCGTCCTCCTCCGACACCGGGTCGGGGGTGAAGGTGAAGGACGTGCCGACGACCGCACTCAGGGCCAGGTTGCCGCCCGTCTCCTCGTGCCGGACCAGGGCGGTGCCCCGTGTGTGTTCGTAGCGGTAGGCGTGGTCGCTCTCTCCGATCGCGGTCAGCGGGCCGACCGTGGCCTGCACCGATATCTCCACCCACTGGGGAAGGCCGAGGAAGCTGCGGGCGATCGGGCGGGTCCACAGCGGGTAGGAGTCTCCGGTGAAGTCCCTTACCCGGGGCGCCAGTCCGGTCACGGCGGTGCGCAGGGCGGCCTCGTCGAGCGGGTCCAGGGCGGGCACGCCGATCCGCCCCAGCAGGTCCGTGACGTGCGGCAGGAGGTGGTCGGTGCGCACCATGTGCAGGGTGTCCTGCGGCAGGCGCCCGCCCTCGGGTGTCCAGGTGAGCGCCGGGCGGTCCGCGGTGGGGCGCGGTGCCCGGTGGGCTCCGCCGGTGTCGTCGGGCCTGCTCTCCAGGTCCAGGCTGCGGACGAACCGACCGCTGCCGTCGTCCTCCATGACCAGGTCCTCGGAGGTGAGCAGGCCTGCCTCCACCGTCAACGGTCCGGACTCGACCGGGACCGGTGCCGGCGTCCCCCGCCCCGTGACCGGCTCGACGCTGACGTGGAACCGTACCGCTCCGCTGAACTCGGACAGCCACAACGACCCGCCGCCCGAGGCTCCGGCCGCCGAGAACCCGCCGGCCTCGGTGACGGAGCGGCTCCAGCTCAGCTGGGGAGCGAGGCGGCCGCCGACGGTCCCGGCGGACAGGTCCGCCTCGGGGAGCGCGCCGGCGACCGGCAGTTCGACGCCCGCGGCGAGTTTCCACTGCCGGGTCGCCGAGCTGGTCAGGTCGAAGAACGACCCGTGGTAGACCTCCGTCTGCCCGCGCTGGGAGCGGACGTAGGTGAAGTCGTCCGGGTTCAGGGTGGCGCGGACGGTGACCTTGATCCGTTCCGCTCCGGTCGGACCGGTCCGGGTCAGCACCAGGACATGTCCCTGGCCGGTCATCAGGTGCAGACGGCGGGCCAGGCCTGTCTCGTTGAGTGCCTCGTCCAGGGCCAGCTGGTTGCGGACGTGGTGCTCCGGCGGCGCGTCGCCGGCCGGCCGTGCCAGGAGCGCTACGGCCGCGGGCGCGGCGGCCTCGGGCGCGGCGCCGTCCCGCCACGGGTCGCGGGCGGTCAGGTAGCCCGGGAAGTTTGCGCGGATCAGGTCCAGCGTCCGCAGTCGCAGCTGCTCGGCGGCGGCCCCGTCCAGGCGGCTGACGCGGCTGTTGGGCGGCAGCCAGTCGCGGAACAGCGCGGGCAGGCGGAGGGTACGGCCCGGGGCGGTCCTGGCCACGACGTCCGGGTCGGCCGCGGGGCGGGCCGCGGCCG
>NZ_JBEYFS010000286.1:0-13406 GCF_040634475.1 Streptomyces sp. NPDC007095 | reverse complement strand
ACGGCCTTGCCCTCGACCGGGATCGGGCGGTGCAGTTCGATGGTCTGGCCGCCGACGTCGCCGGGGCCACCACCACGCCGTCCTGGCATCCGGCCACCGCTGTCCTGTCGGCCCCGGATGGTCTCGTCAGCGCACCCCGATGATCAGGCCAGTCCCAGAAGCGCTTCGGCGTTGCCGGCCAGGATGCCCTGGGTGTCCTCTGCGTCGAGACCTGCCCGTTCGATGTAGGCGACAGTGTCGAGGTAGTGCTCGCCGCCCTGGTACGGGAAGTCGCTGCCGAGGACGAGTCGGTCTGCGCCGACGGCCTGGACCGCGGCCCGCAGCGCGGTCTGGGAACTGTGGGCGACGGTGTCGTACCACATTCGGCGTGCCGCCTGGCTCGGCGGGAGGGGGGCCTCAGGTGCCTCGAAGTGGGCAAGGTTGTCCCACCGCTCCAGCAGCATGGGCAACGCCCCTCCGAAATGGGAGTTGAGGATGCGCACATGGGGGTAGCGCGTCACGAAGCCGCGGGTGATGAGCTGGGCCGCTACGACGGTGTCCTCCACGGGCGCGCCGACCATCCAGGTGAGGTGGTGGTCGGTGATCTGCGGGGAGGCGACGCCGTCGCCGGCGGGGTGGAGGTACATCACGGTGCCGCGGCGGTCGAGTTCCTGCCACACCGGCGCGAAGGCCGGGTCGGTCAGCGCCCGGCCCGCGGCCGAGGTGGTCAGGGCCACGCCCACCACCCCCGGCGCGTCGAGGACGCGGTCGAGTTCCGCCAGGGCCGCGTCGACGTGCGGCAGAGGAAGCACGACGAAGGCCAGGAAGCGGTCGGGGTGGCGGTCCACCAGGGAGACGTACCGGTCGTTGATCAGGCGGGCGGCGGCGGCCCGATCCGGATCCGGAAGGGCGCCCGTCAGCGGTGAGGCGGAGATCACCTGCCGGTCCACACCGGCCCGGTCCATCAGGGAGAAGCGGGCCTCGAGTTCCTTGTCGGTGTCGTCGGCCCCGAGCCCACGCTGGCCGCCGGTGGTGGTGACGCCCGAGTCGGCCAGGAAGTCCAGGTAGTCGCTGGGGTAGACGTGCGCGTGTGTGTCGATGCGCATGAAGGCGTTCCTCAATCGTGCAGGGAAGAGAGGGGAGAGAAGGGGGGCGGATTCCGGATTCGCCGATAGCACACGGCGGCTTGGACGTCGCTGTTCAAGGAGACATCACCCGCTGTGAGCCGGCTCCCCGGCATGCGGGTCCGGGGTGGGTCGACAAACTCTCGGTCACCGAGCGGGACGCCTGCAAGTGGGACGACCACAGCGGTCCCACCGACCTCTGGCAGGGTTCTGCCGCCTTCACCTCGTCAGTGATCGGCTCCGGGGTGTTAGGGCAGGAGGAGTACTTTGCCGGTCTGTCGGTGGCTTTCGAGGTAGGTGTGGGCTTCGGCGGCTTGTTCGAGGGGGTAGGCGCGGTCGATGATCGGGGTGATCTTTTTGTCTGCCAGCAGTTGAAGGCATAGTTGCTGGTCGCGCAGGGTGGCGCCGCGGACGCTGGCGATGGTCACCTGCTGGCCGATGAGGGCGAGTGCGTCCAGTTCGAGGCGGGATCCCTGGTCGGTCGGTGTGCCCAGGACGATGACGGTGCCGCCGAGTCGTGTGCAGGCGAGGGAGAGCTGGAAGAAGTCGTTGCCGCCGACGCAGTCCCAGACGGCGTCGGCGCCCAGGCCGTGGGTCAGCTCTCGTACCTGTGCAGGCATTCGGGGATCGGTGGAGTGCACGATGTGGTCGTAGCCGAGTTTGGTGAGCGCTTCGTCGCGGTCCGCCTTGGTGGTGGTGCCGATGACGGTGGCTCCGCTCAGTTTTGCCAGTTGTGCGCAGGCGATGGCCATTCCGCCGCTGGCGCCGGTGATGACCACGGTGTCGCCGGGGCCGACGGGTGCTTGGCGCGCGCAGTTGAGGGGGGTGGTGTAGGTCCACATGGTGGCTGCGGCTGTCTCGTAGTCGACGCCGTCGGGGATGGGCAGGATGGCGTCCTGGCGGCGGGCGACGTACTGGGCGTATCCGCCGAAGACCTGGTGTCCTGGGTAGGCGGTGTCGATGCACAGGTTTCTGCGCAGCGGCCAGGTCGCCGAGGCGGCCGGGGTGAACGTGCAGACGCTGCGCTACTACGAGCGGCGCGGCCTGCTGGCCGAGCCGGAACGCAGCAACGGCGGTCACCGCCTGTACGGCGAGGACGCGGTGACCGCCCTGCGGGTGATCAAGGCCGCGCAGCGGCTCGGGTTCACGCTGGAGGAGGTCGCCGACCTGCTGGTGGCCGGCCGCCACCGGCACGGCCGTCCCGTCGCGGGGCTCCAGGAGCGGGCCGCGGCCAAGCTCGCCGAGGTCGACGCGAAGATCGCCGACCTGACCACCATCCGCACCGCCCTGGCCGCAGCCGTCGAAGCCGGATGCGACGACCTGAGCGTCTGCGCCGCAAGCGCCTGCTGCCCGATCCCCTTCACTGACCTCGCCGAGGAGAACCGCCATGCCGGCCCCTGCTGCTGACCCCCGACCCCACCGCGCACCGAAGGCACTGGGGCCTTGGCCGCCCTGGCGTGTGTGGCGTGCTGCGCGCTGCCCCTCCTGATCACGGCGGGCGTCGTCGGGGCCGGCGCCGGGGCGGTGGTGGGCTGGCTGCCCGCCGTCGCCGTCGTCCTGGCCGTGCTCGCCGCCGGGACCTGGTGGCTCAACCAGCGCCGCCGCCCCTGCTCCTGCGCGCAGAAGTCCGCTGGTGAGGGCACATGCGGCTGCCAGGTAGCCGGTAACCCGCTGAAGATCACGGGCGCGGGCCGCCGGTAGGGTCAGCCGGTATGACCGTCGCTCGTTCCATTGCCCTGTTCGCCGTCGCCGCCCTCTTCGAGATCGGCGGCGCCTGGATGGTCTGGCAGGGCATCCGCGAGCACAAGGGCTGGATCTGGATCAGCGTCGGCGTCATCGCGCTGGGCCTGTACGGGGTGGTGGCCACCTTCCAGTCCGACGACAACTTCGGGCGCATCCTCGCCGCGTACGGCGGGATCTTCGTGGCCGGGTCGATCGCCTGGGGCATGGTCGCCGACGGCTACCGCCCCGACCGCTACGACGTCATCGGCGCCCTGGTCTGCCTCGCCGGCATGGCAGTGATCATGTACGCCCCCCGCAGCCACTGACCTACGCTTCTTCGCCGCTTCCGCCTGGCGGTCAATAGCGCCGCAGTTGAGGACTCGGCCGAGCGCGCCGAGCCGGCCCTAGATCAACGATCCTCCCAAGAACCCCAGCGCGGCACCGATCACCGTGCTACGCGATCAGCATCCATCTCGGCGCCAACGGCTGTACCGGCGTTTCCCACGACGATGGCGGCTTCAGGCTCCGGCTCGGCGACCGTGTCGCTCAGGCCGAGGCGGAGGTGCTCGACGTGATACAGCGCCTGGTCGAGCAGTTCGCAGACGTGGTTGTCGTAGAGGGAGTAGACGACGGAGCGGCCCTTGCGGGTGCCGACGACGAGGTCGAGGTTGCGCAGCAGGCGCAGCTGGTGGGAACAGGCGGACTGTTCCATGCCGACCTCGGCGGCCAGCTCGGTCGCCGGGAGCGGGCCCTCGCGCAGGCGGGAGAGGATCAGCAGCCGCGACGGGGTGGCCAGCGCCTGCAGCGTGGCGGCCACCTTCGCAGCGTTGTCCGCGGTGAGGCGGGTGCGCGGGACGCGGCTGGCGGGGGATGCGGCTCCATGACCCATGCGGCAATCGTACGCCCCGAATGAACACATGAATCGATGTTCATTCGTTCCTGTTACGGTGGTGGCGTTGGACGCTGTCCGTCCCGTCTGTGAAGGAATTCCGTTTCGATGTCTTCCACCCTCACGCGCCCGGCGCCTGCCGCCGACGCCGTCCGTGACGCGGTGGCGCCCAGGCGCCGCACCCGGATCTTCGCGCTGCCCGAGGCGCGCTGGGCGGCGGCCTCGCTGGTGCTGTTCCTGATCGCGCTGCCGCTGTATCTGCTGGGTGCGCCGGCCTGGGCGTGGGGGCCGCTGTTCGCCCTCACCTTTGTCACCGGTGGCTGGGAGCCGGGCTGGGCGGGTGTTCAGGCGCTGAAGGACAAGACGCTGGACGTGGATCTGCTCATGGTGGTCGCGGCACTGGGTGCGGCGGCGATCGGGCAGGTGCTGGACGGCGCGCTGCTGATCGTCATCTTCGCCACCTCCGGGGCACTGGAGGCGATCGCCACCGCCCGCACCGCCGACTCCGTGCGCGGCCTGCTGGACCTGGCGCCTGCGACCGCGACCCGCCTCGGTGACGACGGGGCCGAGGAGAGTGTGCCGAGCGAGCAACTGGCGGTGGGCGAGGTGATCCTGGTGCGCCCGGGTGAGCGGATCGGCGCCGACGGCCGGGTGCTGGACGGGGCGAGCGAGGTGGACCAGGCCACCATCACCGGCGAGCCGCTGCCGGTGGCGAAGCAGGCCGGGGACGAGGTGTTCGCCGGCACGCTGAACGGCACCGGCGCGCTGCGGGTGAAGGTCGAGCGCGATCCCTCGGATTCGGTGATCGCCCGGATTGTGGCCATGGTCGAGGAAGCCTCCGAGACCAAGGCGCCCACCCAGCTGTTCATCGAGAAGGTCGAGCAGCGCTACAGCCTCGGCATGGTCGCCACGACGATCGCCCTGTTCGCCCTGCCGCTCCTGTTCGGCGCCGCGTTGCAGCCGACGCTGCTGCGGGCGATGACCTTCATGATCGTGGCCTCGCCGTGCGCGGTGGTGCTGGCCACCATGCCACCGCTGCTGTCGGCGATCGCCAACGCCGGCCGTCACGGCGTGCTGGTCAAGTCCGCCGTGGTCATGGAGCAGCTCGGCCAGGTCGACCAGGTGGCGCTGGACAAGACCGGCACGCTGACCGAGGGCACCCCGCGCGTGACCGACATCCGCCCGCTGGTGACCTCCGGCCTGGACGAGGACGCCCTGCTGCGCTGCGCGGCGGCAGCCGAGCACCCCAGCGAGCACCCGCTCGCCCGTGCCGTCGTGGACGCCGCCCGCACCCGGAACCTGGACATCCCGCTGGTGGAGGACTTCACCTCCGCTCCCGGCACCGGGGTGAGGGCGAGGGTCGACGGCAAGGCGGTCGCGGTCGGCAGCCCCGCCCGGCACTGTAGCGGCCGCGGTGACCACCCGGCCGCCGCGGTGGCCGCCCGGCTGGAGGACGAGGGCCGCACCGCCGTCCTGGTCGAGATCGAGGGCACCCCGGTCGGTGTGCTGGGCATCGCCGACCGGCTGCGCAAGGAGGCCGCCGCCACCGTCATCGCGCTGACCGGCCTGACCGACCACCCGCCGGTACTGGTCACCGGTGACAACCCGCGCGCCGCCGCCCGCCTCGCGAGCGAGGTCGGCATCACCGACGTCCGAGCCGGTCTCCTGCCGCAGGACAAGGTCACCGCCGTGAAGGAGCTGGAGCAGGCCGGGCGCAAAGTGCTGATGGTCGGCGATGGCGTCAACGACGCCCCGGCCCTGGCCGCCGCCCACACCGGCATCGCCATGGGCCGCGCCGGCTCCGACCTCGCCCTTCAGACCGCCGACGCCGTCGTGGTCCGTGACGAACTGGCCACCATCCCTACCGTCGTCGCACTCTCGCGCCGGGCCCGGCGCCTGGTCGTGCAGAACCTCGTGATCGCCGGAACGTTCATCACCGGCCTGGTCATCTGGGACCTGGCCGGCACGCTGCCGCTGCCCCTCGGTGTCGCCGGACACGAGGGCTCCACCGTCATCGTCGGCCTCAACGGCCTGCGCCTGCTGGCCGACGCCGCCTGGCGCCGCGCCGGGAACGACCAGTGAGCCGCCGCACCCGCAAGGCTGCCCCCGCCGCGACCGGGGCAGCCCGCTGCACGGTCACCGTCTGCCGCGGCTGCTGCTGCGGAACCCCCAAGATCCCCGGCCTGGACCATGGCGCCCAGCTCGCCCAGCTGCGCCAGTCCCTCGCCGACACCGCGCAGGTGCGGGTGACCGGCTGCCTGGACGCCTGCGAGCACGCCAACGTCATCGTCATCCAGCCCTCCGCGGCCGGCCGCGCGGCGGGCGGGCGCCCGGTGTGGCTGGGCCTGGTCAACGACACCGACGCCGCCGACGACATCGCCGCCTGGGTCGAGGCCGGCGGCCCGGGCCTGGCCGACCCGCCCGGCGTACTGGACCTGTACGCCTTCACCCCCTCCCGCCGCATCCGCCAGGCGCTGACAGACTGACCCCGCCACCACCCCTTTTGCGAGGACCAACGACCATGACGACGCTGCCCGCCACGACCCGCACCGCCTTGCTGCGACGCGGCTTCGCCCTGGAGTACACCACCCTGGGCTGGAACGTGATCGGCATCGTGGTCCTCGCGATCGCCGCGATCAACGCCCGCTCGGTCGCACTGGCCGGCTTCGGCCTGGACTCCCTCATCGAGATCGGCGCCTCCACCGTGGTGATATGGGAACTGTCCGGCACCGGCGAGGACCGCCAGCGCAAGGCGATGCGCCTGATCGGCATCGCCTTCATCGCGCTCGCGGCCTACCTGCTGGTGCAGTCGACCTGGGTCCTCGCCGCTGGCTTCCACGCCCACCACAGCGCCGTCGGCATCGCCTGGACCGCGATCACCGCCGCGGTGATGTTCGCCCTGGCCGCCGGCAAGGCCCGCACCGGCGCCGCCCTGGACAACCCCGTGCTCAAGACCGAAGGACGGGTCACCCTCATCGACGGCCTCCTGGCCACTGCAGTCCTGCTCGGACTCGTTCTCAATGCCGCCTTTGGGCTCTGGTGGGCAGATCCGCTCGCCGGATACGTGATCGTCTACTACGGGATCAAGGAAGCGCGAGGCGCCCTGACCCACTGAAACCACCGCGCCAGGACCACCAAAGAACTCTCGACACGCATCGGCCCCCGGCCTCGCCGGGGGCCGACGTGTCGCACTTCCAGCAGCAGACCTTCAGTTCAGAGCAGCCGACCCTGCCTCCGGGTACGTCTGGGCGCTCCGTCGTGTCCCTTCTCGTAGAGAGAGTCGGCGGAAGATTGGCAATCTGCTGGCCTCTCGCTCTCCGTTTGCTGGGCTGTCTCTCAACAGCGAATTCCTAGGGTCGTGCTCGTCCCCCGGAGGTCCGGTTCCGCAGACCTCTGAACCCGCAAGTTCCCCAGTGTTTGGAGACACCCTGATGCGTGCTCTGCCCCGTCGTGCCGTGCTTGCCGCTCCCGCTGCTGTGCTGATGATGTTCGCCCTGGTCGCCTGCGGCGGTTCCGACTCCGGCTCGGACAGCTCCAAGGCCGCGGACACCCAGCAGTCGGCCCAGAGCGCAGGCGGCGCGGAGGCGGCCGGCGAGGCCGGCGGTGACACCGACGACAAGACGGAGCCGCCGCTGACCGGTGACATCAAGCAGAAGGCCGAGGCCGCCGCGCTGGCCGCGTACCCGGGCACGGTCGTGAAGTCCGAGGAGGACGCGGAGAAGCCCGGCATGTACGCGGTGGAGGTGAAGCAGGCGGACGGCACCTCGATCGAGGTGTACATCGACAAGTCCTTCAAGGTCACCGACACCAAGAAGGAAGGCACCGAGGAGACCGAGGACGCCAGCTGACAGCGACGGCCTGAACCTCTCGAAGGGAGAGCCCGATGCCGACCGAGCCCGAACACGCCTCCGCGTCCTTCGCGGACGATCAGAAGACAGCGATCCTGGATGCGGTACCCAGCGCACCGGCGCCGGTCGGCTACGGGGACCGCTTTGCCGAGGACGCCTTCGACTACCCGTCATCGGCCGCGCAGGACTGGTCCGCGAAGGCGGCGCCGGCACCGGAGGCGATTGCCAGTGCGACAGCCGCCGCCCCGCAGCCGGTGCCACAGGCGCGCAGAACCGGCCATGGTGGAGCACGGGGCGCCAACGGATGGCAGCAGGCGGCCGTCCGGCACCGGTCGGCCCTGACGGCTGCCGCGGCCGTGCTGCTGCTGGGCGGTTTCGGGTTCGCTCTGTCCACCGTCAGCGACACCGTCTCTTCCGATCCCACCCCGGGCAGCACCGCGCAGGTCTCCGCGCCGAAATCACCGACCGGGCAGCCGCTGCCCCCGGATGCCTCGGCCACCGCAGAGCCTGGTACCGGCGCGGGCGCCAGTGCCGCGCCCACGCCGGCGAGCCCGTTGCCGGGCACCGGCGAGGACCGGGGCCGTGACCAGGAGCACGGTCCAAACGAGCCGGGACGCGAGGACGGCGACGACGCCGACGACTGACTCCCCGGTCGGTGTCACCCGCCATCCCGCCACCGCCGTCCGGCCGACGCCGTCCTCCCGTCCCCGTCGGCCGGACGGCACCCGCTTGTCCACCGTCGTCCCGTACGTCTTACTGGTCCCAGGCGGCTTCCCGTGAACTCTTCAACTCCCCTGGCACAGCTGTGCGAGCCTTGCGCCATGCGGCTGCTGCTCATCGAAGACGACGACCGAATCGCCGGCCCCCTGACCGAGGGCCTGGGACGCTACGGGTTCACCGTGGACCACGTCCGCACCGGCGCCGCCGGGCTCGCCGACACCACGGCCGCACCGGACCTGGTCCTGCTGGATCTCGGCCTGCCCGACATGGACGGCCTGGACGTCTGCCGCAGCCTGCGTGCACGCTCCGCCGTCCCCATCATCATGATCACCGCGCGGGGAGAGGAAGCCGACCGCATCGTCGGCCTCGAACTCGGCGCCGACGACTACCTCGCCAAGCCCTTCGGCGTGCGGGAGTTGATCGCCCGCATCCGCGCCGTCACCCGCCGCGCCGGAGCACCCGCCTACGCGCCGACCGAACCTGCGGAAGAGACCGCGAGGCCCCAGGAGCACCGGACGGTCTCCGGCGCGCAGGCGCTGGGGTCACTGTCCGTCAACCGCCGCACCCGTGAAGTCCACCTCGACGGGCAGCACATCGCCCTCACCCCGCGGGAGTTCGATCTCCTCGCCTACCTCGCGGAGGATCCCGGCACGGTGTGCTCGCGCCAGCAGATCATGGACACCGTGTGGGATCCGCACTTCTTCGGCCCCACCAAGACCCTCGACGCCCACGTTGCCGCGCTGCGCCGCAAGCTCGGCGATGCGGGCTGGATCACCACCGCCCGCGGAGTCGGCTTCCGCCTCACCGTCCCCGGCCACCGAACAGCCTCCGAGGGGGTCAATTGACCAGGCGGCTGCTGCTGAGTTACGTCGCCCTGGCCCTGCTCGTGCTGGCCGGCCTGGAGATCCCACTCGGCTACATCTACGCCCGCGGTGAGACCGCCCGCGCCTCCCAGAACATAGAGCGCGACGCCGCCATGCTCGCCGAGATCACCGAGGAGAACATCGAAAAGGGCCAGCTCGCCGAACTGCCCGATGTGGTCGGCGACTACGCCGAACGCACCGGCGGCCGGGTCATCGTCACCGACAAGCAGGGCATCGTCCTGGCAGACTCCGACCCGGCCGGACGCACCGGCCTCAGCCTTGCCGCCCAGCCGGACATCGCCCGCGCCCTGCGCAATCAGCCCACCGTCACCACCACCGACAACAACGGCACAGACGCCCTGGCGGCCACCATGCCCGGCTCCTCAGGCACCACGATCCGCGGCACGCTGCGCCTGACCTACCCCATGGACGAAGTCTCCGTTCGCGTCCACCGCATCTGGGGTGCCCTGGCGCTCGCCAGCGCCTGCGTCCTGGCGGTCGTCGCGCTGGTCGCCTTCAGCATGGCCCGCTGGATCACCCGGCCTCTGCGCACTCTGGAAGCAGCGACCACGCAACTGGCGGACGGTCACCTCGCCGATCCGCCCGACGCCACCACCGGGCCGCCCGAACTGCGCCGCCTGGCCGCCTCCTTCACCCGCACCGCCGGCCGACTGCAACAACTCCTCAAGGCCCAGCAGGGATTCGCCTCGGAAGCCTCCCACCAGCTGAAGACCCCACTGACGGCGTTGCGGCTGCGTCTGGAGAACTTCGAGCCCTACCTCGACCCACGCGCCCACCCCAGCCTGGAGGAAGCCGTCGGAGAGGTGGAGCGCCTTGGCCGCATGGTGCAGGGGCTGCTCGCCCTGGCCCGGCTGGAGAACACCGCCACCACGCCCGAGCCCGCCGACCTGGACGCCGCGCTCGCCGACCGGGTCGCCATGTGGGAGCCGTTGGCGGCCGAGCAGTACGTCGCCATCAACATCACCGGCCCGCCCGCCGGCCCAGTGTGGGCGATCCCCGGGGCGCTTGAGCAGATCGTCGACAACCTCCTCGCCAACGCCCTGCGCGTGTCCCCGCCCAGCACCAGCATCACCCTCCACCGCGTTCCGGGCGGCGAACTGCACATCGTCGACCAGGGGCCCGGCATGAGCGAGATCGACCGCGAGCGCGCCTTCGACCGCTTCTGGCGTGCCTCCGACTCCCACCACGACGGCACCGGTCTCGGCCTGCCCATCGTCCGCCACCTCGTCGACGCCTCCGGCGGCACCATCACCCTGCACCCGGCACCGGGCACCGGCCTGGACGTCGCCGTGCGGCTGCGCCCGGTGACCGGGCCGCGGTCGCACGGCGGTCGGGTACCTCGATCAGCATCGGCACCGGCGAGAGCGCGATGACCGGCTCGATGCGCGCAAAGGTGAGCCACGGCGGTCAGGTGCGGCTGGCCAGGTAGGCGTTCCAGTCGCGGCCGGCACGCCGGGTCCACTGAAGTGCGTTGGTGAGGCTGATGCCGAGCAGGGAGCTGAGGACGGACGGGGGTAGGTCCGCGGCGAGGGTGACCAGGGCGGAGTTACGCAGGGGGACGACCGGGAGGCCGTAGCGTCGCAGCTTGGCGGTGAGGCAGTGGGCGGTGATGGGCTGGTCGGCGAGCTGGCCTGGTCGGGTGGCGTGCCAGTACGGCATCGAGGTCCATCTCGGTGAAGGTCGCCTCCCGGTAGCGCATGGTCCTACGGGGCACGGTCTCAAGTCCCTGGGCCATCTGCCGGGTCAGCGGACGGCCGTAGTCCTCCATGAAGGCGATGACCACGTCGGTGCCCCGCCCCGCGCGGCGCTGCCCCTCGCCGAGCATGTCGTACGTCTTGCCCACCCCAGTGGCTGCCCCGGGTAGACCCGGAGAGTGCCGTGCGGCACGTTTCGCTCCTTCCGGGCGCCAGCGGGTCCTCTTACTTCTCCATGGTCCTTCGGATCACCCGAAAGCGGCGGCCGCGTAGGGTCGTGGCTCTGGCGATCGCAAGGGCCAGAGAGTGGCACGAAGAGGAGAGGTGGGGCGTGCTGGACTGCGCGGAAACGCCCGGAGGCTGCTGGGCACGGTGTCCTGAGGGGCGTCGACGCGTCAGGAGATGGCTGTCGCCGGAAGGTCGGCGGGGGCCGGCTGGAGATCCGGTGCGGCCGGGACGGTGAGGACCATGGTGAGTCCGCCGCCAGGGGTGTCCTCGGCGGCGATGGTGCCGCCCATGGTCTCGGCGAAGCCTCGGGCAACCGCCAGACCCAGCCCCACCCCGGCGCCGCGGGGAGCGTCTCCGTACCGCTGGAAGGGTTCGAAGATGCGGTCCTTGGCCTCGTCGGGGACGCCGGGGCCGCGATCCACCACCCGTACCTCCACCCGGTTCACCATGGCGCTCGCGGACACCAGGACCGGTTCGTCGGTGGGGCTGTACTTGACGGCGTTCTCGACGAGGTTGGCGACCGCGCGCTCCAGCAGACCGGGGTCGACGGCGACCATGGGCAGGGTCTCGGGGATGTCCAGCTCGACGCTGTCCTCGGGTACGCCGCCCAGCGCCATCGGGACCACCTCGTCGAGGTCGATCTCGCGGATCAGCGGGGTGACCGTGCCGGTCTGGAGGCGGGACATGTCGAGCAGGTTGCCCACCAGGTGGTCGAGCCGGTCGGCGCCCTCCTCGATGCCTTCGAGCAGCTCCGCCTGGTCATCCTCGGACCATTCGACGTCCTGCGAGCGGAGTGAGGACACTGCGGCCTTGATCCCTGCGAGCGGGGTGCGCAGGTCGTGACTGACCGCGGCCAGCAGCGCGGTGCGGATGCGGTTGCCCTCGGCGAGGGCGTGGGACTGGTCGGCCGCGGACTGCAGCCGTTGGCGGTCCAGGACCACCGCGGCCTGGGCGGCGAATGCCGCCAGCACCCGCCTGTCCTCCGCCGGCAGCACCCTGCCCGACAAGGCCAGCGCCATGTGATCGCCGACTGGCATGTCGACGTCCGCGTCCTCCGGCCGCTCGACCACCGTCCGCGTGCCGACACTGCCCGCGCAGGTCCACGGGTCGACGTCACTGGCCCGCTCCAGGAGGGCGACCGACTCCATGCCGAAGGTCTCCCGGACCCGCTCCAGCAGGGCCTCCAGGCTGGTCTCGCCGCGGAGCACACTGCCCGCGAGGAAGGAGAGGATCTCCGACTCGGCGCGCAGCCGGGCCGCCTGATGGGTGCGGCGGGCCGCGAGGTCCACGACGGAGGCCACCGACACCGCGACCCCGACGAAGATCGCGATGGCGACGATGTTCTCCGGGTCGGCGATCGTCAGGGTGTGGACGGGCGGAGTGAAGAACCAGTTCAGCAGCAGGGAGCCCACCAGCGCCGAGGCGAGCGCCGGATAGAGCCCGCCGAGCAGGGCCGAGGCCACCGTCAGCGTCAGGAACAGCAGCATGTCGTTGGCGAGGCCGACTTCGGGGGTGGCGCTGCTGAGCAGGAACGTGAGGACGGCCGGGCCGACCACGCCGACCAGCCAGCCCCAGACGACGCGCAGCCGGCCGAGGTGTGCCCCCCGGCCGATGGGCAGTCCGCGTCCCTTGCCCGCCTCGTCGTGGGTGATCAGGTGGACGTCGAGGTCGGGCCCCGACTCCCGGGCGACGGTGGCGCCGACACCCGGTCCGAAGACGTACTGCCATCCCTTGCGTCGGGACACGCCGAGGACGATCTGCGTGGCGTTCACGCCGCGCGCGAAGTCGAGCAGCGCGACCGGTATGTCGTCCCCGATGACGTGGTGGAAGGTGCCGCCGAGGTCTTCGACCAGGGTGCGCTGGATGGCCAGTTCCTTGGGCGAGGCGTTGGTCAGTCCGTCACTGCTGGCGATGTAGACCGCGAGGACCTCGCCGCCGGCGCCCTTCTCGGCGAGCCGCACCGCGCGGCGGATCAGTGTGCGGCCCTCAGGACCGCCGGTCAGCCCGACCACGATCCGCTCCCGCGAGCCCCAGATCTTCGAGACCTTGTGCTCGCTGCGGTACTCATTGAGGTACTCGTCGACCCGGTCGGCGACCCAGAGCAGTGCCAGCTCGCGCAAGGCGGTGAGGTTGCCGGGGCGGAAGTAGTTGGACAGGGCCGCGTCGACCTTGTCGGGCTTGTAGATGTTGCCGTGCGCCATGCGGCGGCGCAGTGCCGGCGGTGACATGTCGACCAGTTCGATCTGGTCGGCCCGCCGTACGACCTCGTCCGGCACCGTCTCCTGCTGCCGGATCCCGGTGATCGACTCGACGACATC
>NZ_JBEYFS010000285.1:6734-13534 GCF_040634475.1 Streptomyces sp. NPDC007095 | reverse complement strand
TCTCCAGATCCCACAGATCACCCTCCATCGCCTCCGGCCACTCACCACCGGCCAGCGCGGAAACCCACTCCAAACCATGAGGCAGGACGATGCTCTTGCCCATGCTCAGCTACCACCAGCCGTCGCACAGGAAGGCAGGGACGATGGTGCGACCGGCCCAGAACTCGGCACCACGTTGATCCGACGACGCGCCTCAACCGCCTGCTCACGGACGTCGCGATACTGCGCAATTGACTCCCCAATGCGCTGATCGTATCGAGACAACATCCGAGCCTTCCTCAACACCACGTTTAATAAGGGACCAGACTGCACCGCCACTTGACCCCAGCACCAACAATCCGACTGGATCATGGCCGCGCGTACACAGCGGCTTGCACTTACATCCGCAACCGCCCCAGGTCACCGGCATCAACCACACGTGTCCGGGTCATGCACACCCCGGCGGAATCCGTGCCGGACGAGGCAGAGCGGGCCCAGGGGGCGTGTCACCGGCCCGGCCGGCATGGTGTATGACGAGGACTCGTCCTACAGCAGATCACCGGTCCGAACGGTCTGCATCCCGCCGGTCCCGCCGCCCCTGGCGCTCGACGCCGGTGCGCCGGACAGCATCGGGTTGAAACCGGCGGACCAGCTGTCCTCGGTGTCTGCGTCCGCGATGGCGTCAACGGCCTCGCGCAGCACGTCGGACTGCACCGTCATGCTTACCGCGCCGGCGGCGTTCAGGTAGATCACATGTCCCTCGGGAAGTTGGTCAAGCAACTCGGGGACCTTGATCGGCTTGAAGGACAGCCGGCCGGCCGCATGCAGTTGGTCCGGCGAGGTGAAGACCGGGACGACGACGGTTTCGTCATCCGGCCCCAGAGCGGACAACAGGCCGCCGCCCGGCGCGACATACACCGCCACCTCCGCCTCCGCCAGGGCCTGCGTAACCGCCTCCGCCGCACCGTAACCGGTCGCCGCCAGCTGCACCGCATCGTCCACCGGGTCGGTCGGGTCGGCCCAGCCCAGCGCCCGGGGCGAAGGCTTGTACTCCTCGTTGTCCCGCCATTCGACGATCTCGCCGTCCAGGTCGGAACGCCATTGGCCGACGACGGCCCACACCGGCGGCGTCCCCTCCCCCGGCCAGGTCGGGTCGATCAATCCGAGCCAGTGGTCGGGGGCCTGCCGCGCCGCCTCACGGACGTGGTCCGGGACCGGAGGCATCTGATCCGTGCCCTCGGCGGGCTCGGCCAGCGGGGGCGGCTCCTCCGTACCGGCCTTGGTTTCCGCTCCCGTGTCCTCGGAGACCGGCACCATGGGGATCACGGGCTCGGGCTGCTGTGACGCGCCCTTCGGGTCCGACGTGCTGCTCATTGCTTCCTTACCGTCCAGCTCTTGACAGGCCGCAGCGGCCGACAGTGGGAACGAAAAACCGGCACATCACGCGGGCGGGCCAGACGACGAGCCCGGATCAGAGCCGGATTGCGTATCCGACGCCAACCGCGTGCCCTCGTCCTTGGCCGCTTCCTCGGTGGCCTCGAACCCGTTGATCATCTCTTGCAGCCGCTCAGTCGAATCACGCAGCGCGGCGCCCCCATCCAGCCCGGCGGCCACGCACTGCTCGTGGGGTTCCTTATACTGCGCATAAAACTTCTTCCCGTTTTTGTCCCCTCCCCACGGCCGGTCGCCATAAGACTCACTGGTGGTGAGGAGGTTATGGCCCGCCCGCTCCAACCGGCCAGCAAGTTCCTCGAGTTTACTGAGCGCGGGCTTCGTCTTGTCCGTGTCAACCCGGAACGGCTCCGTCGACGGCGGCTGCTGATCAGCCACGACTGTCACCTCCGTCCTTCACACCGGATCCGCGATCCACATACCCTCGTACCACATCAGGCAGACCCAAGTCGTCCGGCAGCAATGAGCTCGGGTCGAAATTCCCCTTCAGAATATCGGCCATCGATATCCCTCCGGGCAGTCCGGGAATCCCGGGCCCCATCGCCTCGACCACCTTCTCCAACGCCTGGCCGCGGGCTTGTTCAATGGCGGTCAGGATCGCCTTGGAAAGATCCTTGGGCGTCATGTTCTTATACGCGCCCGTCGGAAATTCCAACGCCGTCACCTGGCCCTGTGCACCCACCGTGACCTTCACCGCTTGCCGGGGTGCCGTCGCCGTCGCCGAAACCTCATTGATCTGACGACGCGACTCGACCGCCTGGTCACGCTGCTCGCGATACTGCGCGAGCAGATCTTCGATCTGCTGGTCGTACGGAGACGACATCCCGACCCTCCTCAACGCCACGTTCAATCGCTGCCCAATGGAACCGACTCAACCTGAGACGGCAGGTGCTGCCAAGCGGATACGGCAGTCCATGGCCTCACGTACACACACCGCTGCCTGCATGCGCAGCCGGTGTCAGCCGAACGCGCTCGTGCCACGCTGGCTGCCTCCCCAGACCTCCTCGCCCTGACGCAGCAGGTCGGCGACGCTGGGCTTCTCTTCCTCTTCGCGCGACTTGCTCTTGCCCTTGGAACCTGCGGCTGCTGGCCTCTCCGAGTCACGGGCGGCCGACGCCGGTTCGGGATCGGGATCGGGATCGGCGAAAGAACAGGTCAGATCCGCCGGTGCGCTTCCGGAGGTTTTCGGTCGCCAGGCGGGCCGTGCGGGTTCGGCACCGGCCCGGTCCGCGGCGAGCGCCCCGGCTATCGCATACGCACCGGCTGCGACCGTAGTCGCAGCGGCCGCGTCCTGCCGGGCCCCCTCGGCCCCCGTGTCCTGGTCGCCACTCGTGCCGCGCCCGTGCGACCCGAGCAGCGGGATGAGCGAGCCGACCGATGTGTCCCACGTCGTGGCGTCGTCGGCCACGGGAACCGCAGGAGCCGCCACCGGGACCGTGGGGGCCGCTGCGTGGTGGGCCGACTCCTGCCGAGCGGGCGCCGAGACCTCGGCGCCGCTGGGCGCTTCCACCTCGTAGGACGGCCGCTGGAATTCCGCCACAGCGTGGGGACCTGCCGTCTCGGCGACCGCGTGCCCCGGCGTTTCGGGAGCATCGCTACCGGTCCGGGCCGACTCACCAGCGGTGTCCACCAACGCACCGGAGGCAGAGCGTTCGGCTGCGGTTTCTGCCGACGCGCTGGAGACAGAGCGCTCGGCCGTCGCCCGTTCGGGCTCCCCCCACACCGCCGGGGCGGCGGTTTCGGAAGACTCGTCGCGGATAGCACCGGAACCCGCGGGCTCCTGACGGCTGCCACCGGAACCCGCGGCGGCACTCGCTGCCGCGGCTGCGGCGAACGACATCCCCGCCATCATCCCGGGAGCGAACCCGTCGGCGGCCGACGGACTCGCGTGCTGCGGAGCGGAGAGCTCCTGGTCGTCCGATCGCCACGAGAAGTGTTCAGCGGACTGACCGGCCTCGCCCGGAAGCCGCAGCTGCCCCTCTCCGGGCGGCGCGCCATGCGAGGACCCCGGGGAGCTCTCCGCTGTCGGGGCGACCGCCCACGGCTCGGCCGTGCCGAACAGCAGGCCGGAGGCGTCGGAAGGCTCGTGACCGCTGTCGCCGCTCCCCGACCCGGCGCCCATGCCGCTCATCGGCATCATCCCCATGCCCGCGGCGGCCGGATTCGACTCCGCCGACGATGCCCCCTCGATCGGCGACCCATCGGCCGCCAGCCCGTCCTGCGACAGGTTCAGACCAGGACCACCCGCGCCGGCACCACCCGCCACATCACCCGCGGAATCCAGCGACAATGGCGTACCACTCCACGGCGCCGCATCCCCTTGCAGCAGACCGGAAGCATCAGACGGCGCCCCCTCCGACCCACCACCCATACCACCCGCACCCATGCCACCCATACCGCCCATGGGCATCATCGGCATACCGCCCATCCCCCCAGCGGCCGGCTCCGACTCGCCCGACGGCGCCTGCCCAACCGGCGCCCCTTCAAGTGGCGTCCCTTCAGCCAGCGCCCCCTCGAGCGTCGAGCCATCGGCCGCCAGCCCGTCCTGCGACAGGTTCAGACCAGGACCACCCGCGCCGGCACCACCCGAGACTTCGCCCGCGGAATCCATCAGCGACGGCGAACCACTCCACGGCGCCGCATCTCCCTGCAGCAGACCGGAAGCATCAGACGGCGCCCCCTCCGACCCACCACCCATACCACCCGCACCCATGCCACCCATACCGCCCATGGGCATCATCGGCATACCGCCCATCCCCCCAGCGGCCGCACCGCCCTGGGAACCGGAGCCTGAACCGCCAAGCCCGGCAAGGCCCGAACCGTCAGCCCCGCCAACGCCCGCGCCCGGGTAGGAGGAGATGCCCGAACCATCGGCGCCACCAAGACCCGCACCCGGATAAGAAGAGATACCCGAACCATCGGCGCCACCAAGCCCAGAACCACCAGAGGTTCCAAGACTCGCGTTCGGGTAGGAGGAGATGGCCGAACCATCAGGGGCCGAAACCCCGGAGGTGTCCAAGCCCGGGTAAGAAGCGATGTTCGAACCATCAGCCCCGCCGAGACCCGCGTTCGGGTAAGAAGAGATAGCCGAACCATCAGGGGCCGAAACCCCGGAGGTGTCCAGTCCGGGCAGGCCCGCACCCGCGTAGGAGGGGAGATTGGAGTTGCCGGAATCGGCCAGGGAGCCGTCTCCGCTCTCCGGAGCGTCAAGGCCAAGATCCCCGCTATAGGGGGAGACATTCGCTTTACGCGACTGGGGTGGGCCGTTGGTCAAGCTCCCGGGTGTACCCGTGCCCGACCCCAGGCCGGAAAAGGGCATGACGACCGGAGGGCTGTCACCGAGATTTCCCGTACCGGGATTGATAGCCGAATCCAAGGCGGGATCGAGTTGCCCGGCTGTGGAAAGGTCTCCCTCGGGCTGATCCAGTGACGTAATGCCGGGGTACCCGGAGGGACTCTGGTCCAGCCCGCTGGGCATCGGCGTGGTATCCGGCTGAGGGGCCAGCGACGAATCGGGGTAGGGCGCGGTGGACTTATAGGCGTTCAGCTGCGGACCTCCCCCCGACGAGCTGTCCAGGCTCCCCGGATTCGAGGATTCCGTTGGGATGTTGGACGCCTGGGGATCGCTGTACGGGCTCTGGCTGTACGGAGGAGCATCGCTGGTCGGCGGCGCATCACTGTACGGAGGAACATCACTGTACGGAGGCGCATCACTGTACGGAGGAGCATCGCTGGTCGGCGGCGCATCACTGTACGGAGGAACATCACTGTACGGAGGCGCATCACTGTACGGAGGCGCATCACTGTACGGAGGCGCATCACTGTACGGAGGAGCATCACTGTACGGAGGAGCATCGCTGGTCGGCGGCGCAGCCGTCGGGTCGTCGGGCGGTACGGGCTCGACGACAGCGTCCTTGACCACCGTGTAGTGCTTCGCCAGCCCGTAGAGCACCTGACGCATGTCGTTGGCCATCATTTCCGGGATGGGCGGCGAGTCGTGCACGCTGATCAACCCGTTTGCCATCTTGGCATCAGGATTCATCTTCAGCGCCTGTTGCGCATACCAGTAATTGATGTCATTGATCTTGGCTATACCCTCCCGCAGATGCTGTGCGTTGTCCGCCAGCTGTTGCGGGATGTTGTGGTGACCGGTGATGCCTCCGGAGAGTGCCTCGGCCATGGAGGTCACCTGCTTGGAGAAGGACCCCATGGCAGTGTTGAAGGCCTGGGCCGCCTGCCCCTGCCACGGCCGGTTCTCACCGGTCAGAGCCTCGGACTGATCCTTCAGTGCCTGGGCGACATCCTCCAGCACCTTCTGCGTGTAGTAGAAGGCGTTGGCGGCGTCCTGGACGCTCTGCGGGTCGGAAATCCCAGCGGCGGCCTGGGCGTCATTGGCATTGTCGATGGCGGCACCGCCGGTGACCGCCTGCATGATCTGCTTCCAGTTCCAGTCCTTGTAGTCACCGGTAAGGTCGACGGGTCCATTGTCGACGTATTTTTTGTCCTTGTCGCCCATGCCCTCCGCGCTCCAATCCAGCCGACACTCAATGACCGTGGCTTATCACGGTCAACCGATCGTTCCGCCGCCCACCCGGCGCTGAACCGCGTCGGCCTCTGCCTAGCATCGTCCGGGCTCGTTCCGTATATTCCACCGGTCCGAACAACGCAAGTATGGGGAAGGCTCTAGAGCCCGGGCAGCAGGTAACTCGATTCCGCCGGCTGCCACAGTTGCTCCTGCTGCTCTTCCGCGTCCGCGGGGCTCCCATTCAGGATATGCTCGCCGCGCCGTAGCTCCTGCCCCTGTTCCACAGGGTGGTACTCGGTCGGCGCGGAGCCGCCCCCCGCCGGCACTCCCTGATCCACATTTCCCTGCGAATCACCCGTGTACTGGTTCGAGGGATACGAAACTTCCTGCCCATAGATTTGCGGATCACCCGATGCCCCGTACTCCCCCTGCGAATTCTGCAACCCAGGGGTATGCGCCGGTATGCTGCTGACCATCGAATCCAGGGGCATCTGCGGCCGGAACTGCCCGAGCATGTTCTCCTGCGGCGCGCCCCACTCCCCCTGCACCCCCTGCACCAGCTCCCCCTGAAGATCCCCTGGCACGGACTGGTTGTCCGGCGCGAACTCGCCCTGCGGTCGTACCGACTTGTAGGCCTGCTGGTACTCCCCTGTCGGCCCACCCTGCGTCGACGGCTCGACCCCGTAGTACTGGTCAGCGGGCACCCTGTTCCCGTACTGCGCCGACCCCGAAGAACTCCCATCCTCCGCCGCCGCACGCCCATACTTCGTCGCATCACCCGCGTCCTGCTGCGGCATACTCCCGTACTTCGTCGCATCACCCGCCCACACCCGCTGCCCTGTCT
>NZ_JBEYFS010000285.1:0-6638 GCF_040634475.1 Streptomyces sp. NPDC007095 | reverse complement strand
GTCTCCATCGGCATACGGCCCTGCTTCGTCGCATCACCCGCCCACACCCGCTGCCCTGTCTCCATCGGCATACGGCCCTGCTTCGTCGCATCACCCGCCCACACCCGCTGCCCTGTCTCCATCGGCATACGGCCCTGCTTCGTCGCATCACCCGCGTCCTGCTGCGGCGTACCGTCCGAAGGGCTGCCGGACGTCGGGTCGGAGGGCGGCGCCGGCTGGACGACGGCATCCGCGGTGAGCGTGTAGTGCTTCGCCAGGGCGAGCAGCACCTGCCGCATATCGTCGGCCATCATCTGAGGGATCTTGTCGGCCTTGCTGACCATGACCAGACCGTTGTCCATCTTGAGGCTGGGGTCCACCTTGATTGCCTCGTTGGCGTACCAGACATCAATGTCGCCGACCTTGGCTATGGCCTCCCGTAGATGCTGTGCGTTGTTCGCCAGCTGCTGCGGGACGTTGTGGTGACCGGTGGCGCCTCCGGAGAGCACGTTGGCCATGGCGGTCACCTGATCGGCAAAGGACCCCATCGTGGCCTTGAACGCATGGGCCGCCTGCCCCTGCCACGGTCGCTCTTCACCCGCCAGCGCGTCGGACTGCTCACTCAGGGACTTGGCTACGTCCTCCAGCACCTTCTGTGTGTAGTAGAAGGCGTTGGCAGCGTCCTGGACCGTCTGCGGGTCGGACAGCGTCAGATCGTACTGGGCGTCATCACCGTCGGCACCACCGGTGATGGCACTCTTGATCTTCCTCCAGTCCCACCCGCTGTAGTCACCGGTAAGATCGACGGCCCCATCGTCGTGGGTACCCTTCGGTTCCTCGTCAGCCATGCCCCTCGAGCTCCCGTCCGCCGCATACTCGTATGGCGCATCGCCCGTACTACGGACGCTGCGCCGCGATCATCTGTGAAAAACCTGTGGCCCCTGTCCGGGGCCTGTGCCGTTCGTCGTCCTGTTTCCCGTCCGTCATGGCCAGCGGCAGCCGACGATCTCTTCCGTCGGTGTACCTGCCCGCTGTCAGCTCACGTGTTGCGCGCCGGCGCGCGGGAGCTTCTGGCGCGCCACGGCCTGGTGGTTCGGTGACACGTCACCGAACCACCACCACCAGTGCGACCGCGCGAGCTCCGCATCTGCGGGCCCGCACAGACCGTCGTGCTCGCCACGGTCAGAGAGGATCCTTCGCCACGGTGGCGATGTATCCCTGGGCGTCTTTCATGAGCCCGGAGAGCTCCTTGCCCGCCTCCCTGTTGAGGTCTTCGAGCGACGAGTACTTGCCGGCCAGATCCCTGATGGCTCGGGCCGTCTTCATCAGCCCCTCCTCCAGATGATGGAGCGCCAGGACAAAGCTGGGCTGCAGACCGGCATCACCCTTGTCCCCGGTCACCGCCTTTTTGAGGTTCTGTGCCTCCGCGAAGCTGTGACCCCCGGGTGCCAGGGGCTTGAGGTTCAGGACCCGGTTGTAGGCGCTGTCGACCGAGTCGGCCAGCACGTCCAGGTTGTCGGCGAACGTCTTGAGCGACGAGGTGTCGACCGACGTATTCTTCCCGGATCCGTCAGTCGCGTTGGCGGGGATCCCGGGGATCGTCGGCAGCCCTCCCGGTTCCACCGTTCCCTGACTGCTGTCGGTGTAGTCGCCGCCCTGGTACTTCTGCGGCGTGTACTCTTCCTCGGTATCCGGGGGAAGAGTGCCATCGGACACGCCGTAGGTCATCGATCAGCACCCCCTCGCGCCATGTAGCGATGTCGTCGCCACGGCTTCACTGATTCCAGATGTTGACGCCGTAGCGCTCGCCGTTGGTGTAGGCGCCGGAGATGTTGCCCAGCGCCGCGCGGGCCTTGAGCGACTGGTCGTGCATCGCCGCCGCCGCCGCGTCCCACTGGATCTTGGCGGCGATGTACGCGTCGCGCACCCCGTCTTCCCACTGGGCGAGGTTCATCTTGGCGCCGTCGTCCAGGGTCTCGAGTGACCTGCTGATGTTCGACGAGATGACTTCCATCTCGCCGCCGACGAACTCCATCTGCTCCAGGGAGACCTCATACGTGGTCATGCTGGTTCCTTTCGTGGAAACGATCTGCGGTTGGGCGCCGACGGACCGGCGCGACGCGGAACGGAGCCCGCGGAAGGGGGATCAGAAACCGGGGAGACCCGCGGACACCGCATTCCGGATTTCGGTGGCCTGGTCGACGGTGTCGGTGTGGATGTTCACGTAGTTGCCGGTGCTCGCCTCGAGCTTCTCGGTGACGATGGCGAGCTGGTCCTGGACCTTCCTGCAGTTCTCCAGCCATAGGTTGAGGGCGCTACGGAAGCCCGCGGCAGCGTCACCCCTCCAACTGGCCGCCAGCGCGGCCTCCTGGTCCGACATGCTGCCGAACGCCCGTTTGGTGTCACCGAGCGCGTCCACGAAGAAGGGGAGGGCCTTCTTCATGCCCTCAATATCTGCGGCCTTGAGCGCCATGGCGAGTCCTCTCGATAGGGATGAGTCGTCGTGCTGTCACACGAGACCCGTTAGTCAATCCTGGCGCGGTACGGCACCCGCGAGGAACGGTGCGCGTTCTTCGTTGCCTTCTGGTACAGGGACCTGTGCCTGCACGTCCCTTTGTGGAATTCCGGGTGCTCCGGGCGCGCCCGGGGCACCCCGCAGACGCAGGTTCGGCGACTTGGCCCGTTCCACGATGCGGTCCGCGAAGCGGTGCGCGCCCCAGGCCCCTTCGGCGGGCGGGCGGCCGACGAGTTGGGCGGTCATGGCGGCGCGGGTGGCCTCGTCGACCTGGTATCCGCGCCCGGTGAGGCGGCGGCGCGCCAGTTCCGCGAGCTCCTCGGCCGAGTAGGCCGGGAAGCGCAGATACTGCGCGAAGCAGCGGGCGAGTTCGTTGCGTTCCCGGAGCACCGCGCTGAGCTCGGAGTCTGCTCCGAACAGCACCAGGGCGGTGCGCGAGGCCCGGGGGACGGCGCGTGCCACGGCGTCCCACACCGCACCGCGCTCGGGGCCGGGCCGGGCGACGAAAGCGGCGTCGAGTTCCACCTCGAGCACCCCGCCTTCCGCTTCGGCGAACAGCGTCGCGACGCAAGCGTCGGCCTGGTCCGACCAGCGGGCCGGGATCTGCGAGAGCGCGGAGCGGTGCACCGCTCCGTTCGCCAGCACACCGGTCTCCGCCAGACACTTCGCGTACAGCGTGGACACCGCACGGCGCCCGCTTCCCCGGTCGCCGGCGAAGACGAGGTTGGTGGCCGGGACGGGGGGTCTGCCGTCACGGCACGATGCCACCAGGTCATTCGTGCGCTTCAGCAGCGCCGCACGGACATCACCCAGGCCGCACAGTCCGGCGAGGCGGCGCATGGCGGGCGGCGGCTCGGCGGGCGCCCGAGGGGCCGTGGGCTGAGGCTGAGGTTGGGACTGGGGCCGGGCGGCGGCCGGAGCCGGGGCGGGGCTCTCGGGCTCCGGGAGGGGCCCCAGGTCCGAGGCCTGCAGCCGGTTCAGCGCGGAGGCGTCGCGGGGCGGGTCGACCGCGAGGCGGGACGCCTGGTTGCTGATCATGGTCTCGAACACCGACCGGGCGACGCGGCCGTTGCCGAACGTCGGCCCCTTGGGGGTGTGCTCGAAGTACTGGGTGAGGGCTTCCAGGGCGGAGTCCTCAAGTCCGTAGTAGTGCTTGTCGCACAGGCCCTGCACGATGGTGACGAGTTCGGGGACCTCGTAGTTGGGGAATGCCACGGTGCGCGAGAACCGTGACGCCATGCCGGGGTTGGATTCCAGGAACTGGTCCATCTGCGCGGAGTATCCGGCCACGATGACGACGATCTCGTCGCGATGGTCCTCCATGAGCTTCATCAGGGTCTCGACGGCCTCCTGGCCGAAGTCGGGGCCGCTGCCCTTGGACTGGTTCGTGAGCGTGTACGCCTCATCGATGAACAGGACGCCGCCGATGGCCTTTTCGAACACCTCGGCCGTCTTGATCGCCGTGCCGCCGATGATCTGGGCGACGAGCCCGGACCGGGCGACCTCGACGATGTGGCCCTTGGTGAGGATGCCGAGTTCCGCCAGGACCGCGCCGTAGAGCCGGGCCACGGTGGTCTTGCCGGTACCGGGCGGCCCGGCGAACACCAGGTGGCGGCTCATCGGCGGCATGGGCAGGCCGAGTTCCTGGCGCCGCTGGGTCATCTTGTTCAGGTTGATCAGCCCGGTGACCTCACGCTTGACGCTCTCCAGCCCGACCAACGCGTCGAGTTCGGCGAGCGGTCCGGTGGCGCCGGGGGCCGAGCGGCGGTCACCGTCCGACTGCTTCCCGCCGGGCTGCCAGGTCCTGCCGGGCCCGCCCGGCGCCCCGGTGGGAGCCCCCTCCTCCTCGCCGTCGCGGAGCCGGTTGAGGCCCGTGCCCCCGTTGTCGGCGACGTCGCAGCGCTCGACGTGGACCGGCTCCTCGGAGTTGCTGCGGATGCCGTCGCCCATGTTGTCGAAGACGGTGCAGTCAGTGAGGTCGGCACGGGCCGACGCCTGGATGTTGACACCGTGCGCCTTGGCATCGTGCACCCGGCAGCCACTCGCGGTGAGGGCTCCGCCGCCGAGCACCCGCACCGCGTCACCGCCGGACCCCGACAACTCGGTATCGCGTAGCACGACCTGTCCGTCGGTCCCCACCAGAACACCGGTCTGCTCGATGACGGACGACTCCACCTCGGCCCGGGCGCCGCCTGACACCGCGATGCCCCAGTCGGCCCCCGTACGCAGCCGCACGCCGTCGAACCGGGCGGTGGAGCTCTCGTTCAGTTCCACGCCGGTGCTCTGGCCGGCGTCGATGTCGCACTGCCGCAGGTCTATGCCGGAGGAGCCGGTCACTCGCAGCCCGGCCGAGCCGTCCCCGACCGACAACTCCTCGAACTGTGCTTTGGCGCCGCCGCTCACCTGCACCGCGGTCCGCGACGCGCCCTCGATGCGCAGCCACTTGAAGACCGCCTCACTGCCGTCGTCCACCACCACGGCCAGCGGGGTGCCGGTGATGGCGCAGTCCTCCAGGCGCGGTCGGGAACCCCCGCTCACGTGGAGGCCGTTGCCTGCGGCGGAGGCCAGCGCGCAACCGCGCAGCACGGGGCTCGCACCCGCGCCGACGTTCACGGACTGCCCGCCCGATCCGGTCAGGGTGCAGTCGGTGAGGGTGGTCAGACCGGTGCTCGTCAGGTAGGCGTCAAGGCTGCTGGACCCCGTGACGGTGACGCCCACCAGCTCCGCCTTGGCCTGCTGCTCCACGACGATGGCGGGCTTCTCGCTGCCGGTGACGGTCGTGGTCTCGACGGTGATGCCACCCTGGCCGTTGACACAGATGCCGTTGCCACGAATGCGTTCCAGGGTGCAGCCCTGCAGCGTGAGCCGTCCGGTCTCGGCGACGACGACGGCGGAGGAGCCCAGGTCCGCGACGGTGGTTGCTTCCACGGTGCTGGCGGTGGACGCGGTCACGACGATCCCGGCGCCACGCGGATTGGTCACCCGGCAGTCGCGGAGCGCCAGCTGACCGGTCTGCCACGCGATCATCGCGGCCCACGCCTCACCGGCCACGGTGCAGTTGTCGAGGGCGGCCTGTCCGCGGCGGACGTCGAGAACGGCGGCCTGCTCGTCGGTGCCGGCAAGCGTGAGACCTGACATGCTCACCGCCTCGGCATCCACGATGACCGTGCTGCCCACCGGCGACTGGAGCCGTACGCTGCCCGGGTCGCCGTCCGCGGACAGCGTGACCGCGCGGGTGAGGGTCAGCGACTCCTGGTAGGTGCCCGGCGCGATGGCGATCAGTGCGCCCTCACCGGCCGCGGCCACCGCCTGGGAAACGGTGCGGTAAGCACCGGACTGGGTCGTGGAGACCTTCAGGACCTGCCGGTTCACGGCGTCGCCCCTTTCTCCGGCACGGGGGCCGAGGACATCGGCTGACGCGGCCTGGCCGCTGGGTTCTGGAGCAGTCCGGGAGGGGCCCCGAAGGCGTCCGCGTGCTCCTCGGGGAGCGGGTCGCCGGCCTGACTGTCGGCGTCGTCCTCGGCCTGCTGCCAGAGGGTGCTGATCTGCTGGAGGCCCGCCAGGGCGATCTCGTCGAGCGGCACTCGCGCGTCGTCGACGCGACCGTGCTGGTCGAACTCCGAGGCGGACAGTTCGCGCAGCATGACGACCGGCCGGGCGCCGTCCACCGAGCTCAGCACCTTGAAGCCGGTGCCCGGCGCGAACAGCACCCGGTCCGGGATGTCCGGCACCAGCATCGAAGTGCGGCGGGCGGTCAGCGACCAGACCAGCACGTCCGTATTGCCAGGCAGGCCACGGCGGACCCCGGATAGTGCCGCGAGGAACGAGTGCTCCCTGACGACCCTGCCCTCGCGGTACCAGGCGTACTCGGCCGGACTGAGCGTGGCCCGCAACGTCGCGGGCCCCCGGTACGACGGCAGGCGGCGCAGCCCGCCGGCGGCGCAGCGCGCCAGTGGGACGTGCGGGCCCGCTGTGCCGGCCCGGATGGCGGCGTCGATCGACGCTGTGGCACCCGTCAGGTAGAGACGGACGGCAGCCAGATCGGTGAGCCCAAAAGCCGATACAGCGGACTCACCCTCTACCAGACCCTCGACGCCATCCAAGACCTGCTGAACTGCTGGACCGGCACCTGCACCACCTGCCA
>NZ_JBEYFS010000284.1:0-13793 GCF_040634475.1 Streptomyces sp. NPDC007095 | reverse complement strand
CCTCGCGTCAGGCGTCGTAGGAGGAGCGAGCCACGTGCAGCACCCGGCACAGCAGAACGATCGGGTAGTTCGCCTTCTCCGCGTGGATGAACCGGTACAGCTCGCTCACCGGTCGTTCTCCTTCACGACGAAGGCGGTCGCCCTTTTTCAGGATCTCGATCGTCTGCTGCTGTTCACGGTTCTCCTTGCGCAGCCGCCGCAGTTCCTCACGCTCGGCGCCGGTCAGCTCGCCGCTGTGGCTCTCGCCCTGGTCGGCCTTGGCCTTGCGGTACCAGCCGCGCAGGGACTCGGAGCTGATGCCGAGTTCACGGGCGACCGCGGTGACCGTCTTGCCCGAGGAGTCGACGGGCGCGATGGCGTCCCGTTTGAACTCCTCGGTGTACCGCTTCATGTACTTGCTTCCCACCTGGTGCTACTTCCTCTGGAACCTCAGGTCCCAGTCTCCAGGTATCCAGGATCAAGGGGAAGCTTCAGGCCGGGTCGATGCCCACCGAGGTGAACGGCATCTTCACCGTGGTCGGGTAGGGCCCAAGCCTGGTGGCTCCCCAAGGACGGTCGGCCCCTCCGGGACTTCCGTTTCCCATTTCGTCCGCATTCCTCTCGGTGAGCGTGAGCGGTCCAGCTTTGAAATAGTGCCCCAGAAGATCTCGTACCGTAAGAGCGCCTGCCGGACTTGGACGAGCGCCGGCCGCCGACACGTTTCGTCGGTTCAGCGCAGGCCCGTGCAGGCCAGAGAGTGTCCTGGCCAACCAGCGGAAAGTCTCGTCCCTGCTCGTGCTGACCAACACCGAGGTCGCCCGCTGACGGACGACCTTGTCGACAGACAGCCGCCCACGACCAGCGCGAGCACACGAGCAGCGCCCCACACCAGCCCCGCAACCAGCAACTTCAGGTTGAACAACGCTCATTGGGCAACCTGCCGAGTCGGAGTTCACAGATGGCCGTTGGCAGCGCCAGTTGGCCGCCTCGGACGGACGGCGGGACAGAGCCTCCGAAGCGGCTTGTGACCGCGCTTTCGCGCGTCGGTCACAGACTCGTGAAGAGGTCGTCGAGCGGGGGCGGTACCTGTCCGGGGTCGAGGTTCTCGACCAGGAGACGGCCGTAGCGGATCTTGCGGCCCTTCTTCGTGCCGAGGAAGCGCCGCAACTGCTGCTGCCGGGGCCGACCGTGGTGTGCGGGCTGGTGCAGGAAGGTCTGCCAGGCCCGCAGGTCGCCCTCGGCCCGGATGATCTCCTCGACGCGCGCCGTGCCCAGCGCGCGGACGAGCTCGTCCTCCAGGTCCGCCACGCACACGAAGAAGCCCCCGTGCGGCGCCCGGGCCCGCTTCAGGCCGCGGTCGTAGAAGCGCTGCTCGCGTTCGTCGCACAGTCCTCTCAGGTGTAGGCCAAGCCCGGGTGGCCCGAGAAGACCGGCGTAGCGGCCGACACTCATCGCCCCGCCCATCGGCACGACGCACACCCCTTCGGCGGCCAGGTCCCGGCCACGTCGTGCGGCCAGCGCCTCGACGGCCGCGAGGTCACTCGGTCCTTCCAGCAGCACCGCCGTCCGCAGTCCCAGTTGCACAACCAGATCATTCGCCGGTCCGCCGGGACCGCCGGCCGCCCAGCGGCTGACCGCGTCCCGGAATGCGTGTATGTCCGCCATGGAGCGAGTCTGCACTTCCACCGACCGGCATGGCACGGGAATATTCGACGGCCCCGCTCGACATGCCCGGCGCCCTCGTCATCTGGGCCATCTGGAGCCCACGGATGCGAGCCGGCCACCTACCGCTGACGATCACAGTGCCGCGCGGCGACGCCAGAGAGCAGGGCGGTCTTACATGACGCCCATGGTCCACGGACGTGAGGCGCGTCACCGTTCAGGATCTGATCGTGTGGGGCGGCCGAGTTCTCGGCGACGCCGGACGGGATGCTGGCTGGACTCCCGCAGGCGGCTACGCCGCATCGTCGCCACGATGCTCAGTCCGTCGGGTGGGGGCTGTCGGGGCTGTCGGGTCGAGGATGCGAGGTCTGGCCTTTGCTGTCGGTCCGGTGGGCCACGCCCGCTGATCCGGCTTCAGGGAGCTGCCGGTTCGCCGTCATCGGCTGGTTGTGCCTTGTTGTCGCTTCGCTACGGGGACACCGTTGCGGGTGCTGAATCCTTCGTGCCCATGCCGGTCGTACGGAAGCTGGTCCGGAATGCACCAGGTGTCACACCCAGGTGCCGTACGAACGCTCTGCGGAGCGACTCGGGTGAGCCGAACCCGGTGCGCCGTGCCACTAGCGGCAGGGGGTCGTCACCCGTCTCGAGCTGCGCTTGGGCGGCTTCCAGTCTGACCTGTTCGACGTAACGGGCCGGAGTGGTTCCCACCTCTTCGTCGAAGAGCCGGGTCACGTGACGGACGCTGACGCCTGCTCTGCGGGCCATGGCCGTGAGTGTGTGGTTGGCCCCGGGGTTCTCGGCGACGGCATCCAGGACCCGGCGGAGCATCTCCTGGCGGGTGTGCGGTGCCCGGGAGCGGACGCTGAACTGGGACTGGCCGCCCGGCCGCTGCATGAAGACGACCATGTCCTTGGCAACCGACCGGGCGACCTCCGCACCGTAGTGATCTTCGACCAGCGCCAGGGACAGGTCGATACCGGCGCTGACACCTGCCGAAGTCATCATCTGTCCGTCCCGCACGAAGATGGCGTCCGGCTGGACCCGCACGGACGGGAAGCGAGAGGCCAGTTGCCGTGCATGCCGCCAGTGCGTCGCGGCGCGACGGCCATTGAGAAGTCCGGCCGCGGCCAGCAGAAACGCTCCTGTGCACACCGATGCCGTGCAGCGGCTCTTCTCGTTCAGTTGCCGGACCGCATCCAGAAGGGCGTCGTCCTTGATCAGCGTTTCCCATTCAGGGCCGCCCGGGATCACCAGTACGTCGCACGGCTCTTGTACGTCCCCGGCGGAGAGGTCGGCGCTGAGGCGGGTCCCGGCGGAGGTGATCACCTCCGCTCCGTCCTCGGACGCGATCTGTACCCGATAGCGTCCGCCGAACTCGTTCGCCGTCGTGAACACCTCGATGGGTCCGGTCACATCGAGCAGTCGCACCCCCGGAAAGACAAGCACGGTCACGATGAGCGGATCCGTCGCCGGGCGCTTGGGGTTCATCGGATGCCTCCGGGCTGTGCGCGGTGTGGACACTGGATCGACAGGGCGTCGGCGATGTCCTGCCCGTCGGCATGCCGCCGCCGTGTCGCCTCGGTATCGGGGCGAGAGCCCGGCAAACGGTCCGGGCGGTCAGGCAGTTGTCCCGATTTCCTGGTGCGCGCAGTCGAATGTGTCCTGCAGAACGCGGCAGCGAGTGTGTTGACAGCTGCCGCGGGCTGCAGGCTCCCGGTTCAAGTGCCGTAACCGATCATCGCTCGCCCGGTCGTCGGATTTCCCTGTGCTCATCATGTGCCGGTGACCCGTGCCGAAGCCACGACCGGTTTGCTACCTGCTGGGAGGCACAGCCTCTCAGTTCGCCTTTCGCGGCGGCTGATGACGTTCCTGGAAGAAGCACACCGAAGAGGAGCGCTCCGTCAGGCCGACGCGGTCTGCCAGTTCCGCCACACACGACTTCCGGAACGCCTCGCGAGCCGGCCGTACGGACGAACAACCAGCGGAGACCAAGACCACCGGCGTGACCTCCAGGGGGTGCGTAGTGTCACCCATCAGACCCTGGCCGACGCCCGGGCCCCCTACGATCCGGACCTGGGACCGATCCGGATCCAGGCACCCGGGCTCGCGATGTGGTCGGCGCCGCGAACCCGTCGGAAGTGCTCAAGAAACGGGCTGGGGTTCCTTGTGGTGGGCCGGGGCGGCTTTCTGCAGGCTGGTGCCTTCGACGTCGAGGTCGGGCAGGATCCGGTCCAGCCAGGCCGGCAGCCACCAGGCGCCCCGCCCGGCGAGGGCGCTGTAGACGGAACCGCCGACCGAGGTCTTCAGCCCGTCCTGCTCGGTCGCTTTCGCCGCGTTCTCGATCACGTCGACGGATGAGGTGTGGACCTGCGCGTTCTGCACCGGGTACTGGACCTGGACGATCGCCGTGGTCCGGTCGGCCGAGACGGCACCGGAGGTGCCGGGGTCGACGACCTCACCGACCTGGGGAGCCTTCTTGGCTTTTCCGCCACGGTCCGAGCGATGGCCGCGGCGTACGGGGCCTCGGTGACCTGGTGGCCCCTGGGGGCGGTGAAGACGATCTGGGCGCTCGCGCCCGAGGCTTCCGGGAGGGTCTTGCTCAGACTGTCCAGAGCACGCTGCGACTCGGTGCCGGGCACCGAGAAGCGGTCGTCGAGCTTGCCGCCGAAGATGCTGACGCATGTGATGAGCGCGGCCACGACGAAGAGCCATATGCCCAGGACCAGCTTTCGGCAGCGGTAGGCGCTGTGGCCCAACCGGTGGAGCAGGACGGCCATTCGAACTCCCTGGGACGGTGGAGATCCCGCACACCCGAGCGCACGACATGGGCGGGGGAGAGAGAAGCGGAACGAGGCAGGCCGGACTCCGGCCACGTGACGGCCTGATGTCGACGGGTGCCTCGGTCGATGACCCGACTTTGTCACCCGCTCAAGTCGATCGACCGGGTCACTCGAATGAGCTTGGGTTCCTCTCGCCGCAAGCCCCCTGGGAGCCAGGGGGAACGGTGGCCGCTACGCACGGCACGCAAGCCGCGAACGGGCGCTGGGGAGGAGAGGGCGGCGTCGTCGTGATCGGCGCCGGGTCGACCGGGCTCACCGCGGCCCGAAAGCTCGCGGCGGCAGGCATGTCCGTGATCGTCCTGCAGAGCCGCGACCGGATGGGCAGGCCCGCCCGGCCATGACCTCGGCAACGGCCAAGTCGCCTGGATCGGCGGCCAGTTGATCGCCCCACCTGGGACCGCGTTCCGGAGCGGGCTGAGGAAGTCGGCGTGGCGACGTGTCCGTTCGCCGTGCCCGGCGAGCGGGTCCACGTGCGTGGTCGTAAGGCCAGGCGAGCAGGTCCACGTGCGTGGTCGTAAGGCCAGGCGGTGCGTCGAGCGCACGCCCCGGCGACGCTATCGGTGATCCCGACGTCCGCGCACGGCGGTGCGGCGTCAGCGGCGGCAGGTGAGCGCCGCGGCGGGGCACTCCTTCGGCAAACACGCCGCCATCGAACTCATGCGCAACATCGAGTTCCAGCCGGTCCGGAGCGCGGACGGCCGGGCAGGTGGCCCAATGGTGGAGGAGTAGGGCAACGACCGGGCATGCGCCCGCCGTTGTCAGTTCGCCGGTACGGGCACCAGCTTCAGCCGACCGCCGGCCATGGCCACCACGGCGGACACGAAGGCCTGGAGGCAGGTGTTCTCGGCCTTCTCGTCGGGGTGCGAGAGGCGCTGCAGCGTGAGCCCGTCGAACCCGGCGAGGAAGAACCGAGCGATCGTCTCCGCGGGCTGGGCCAACTGCTGTCCGCTGCGCTCGGCCGCCTCGGTCACGAGCCGCGCCGTCACCTCGGTCACTCTTCGGTAGTGGCTCTCGAGGGCCTCGCTCAGGGCGGGGGTGCGGAGCGCGAACATGGTCAGTTCGGTGAGGAGTTGATGGCTGGCGGGCTGCTCACGCACCGTGCGCCACAGGGCCGCGGCCAGCGTGCCGGCCGTCTCCTCGAATCCGGCGTCGGCAGGCGCGGCCCGCTCGACCTGTGCGATCACATCCTGCGTGAGCTGCTCCATCACGGCTCGGTACAGCCCTTCCTTCGTGCCGAAGGTGTAGTGCACCGTGGCCTGGGCCACCCCCAGCTCGGCGGCGATGGCGCGAGTGCTTCCGGCCGCGACTCCTTCCCGCGCCATGAAGTCGATGGCCGCTTTGATCAGCTGAGGACGGCGCTCGGCCGCGGGAACGTGAGCCATGACCGCATCATATCGACTCAGTCCCATGAACAAGTCGTCCGAACAGCTCGGCCTCGTCCATGTGCACACGGATGCCGTGGTGGCGCGGCCGCTGAGGTCCGGTCCGTGGCCGCACGGGTCAGTTCACGCTGAACGGCGGGTGAATACGTTTCCTCCCACACCCGCTCCGTGAAGCGTGTGAATGAGGAGGCAGGCTCGTGAACGAAAGCCAGTTTGATACGTGTGTGATCGGGGCGGGACCTGCCGGGCTGGCGGTCGCCAGGGCTCTGGCGGAGCGGAATCTGCCGTACACGCATCTTGAGCGGCACAGCGGGCCCGGCGGTATCTGGGACATCGACAATCTCGGCAGCCCGATGTACGAGTCGGCCCATTTCATCTCCAGCAGGACCCTGTCGGGTTTCGGCGGCTTTCCGATGCCCGACCACTTCGCGGACTACCCGCCGCACCGCCAGATCCTGTCGTACCTGCGGTCCTTCGCCGACGCGTACGGGCTGACGGACAGGATCGAGTTCGGCGTCGAGGTCGCAGGCGTCGAGAAGAACGCGGACGGCACCTGGACGGTCACCAGGGCCGACGGGCGGGACAGCGTGCACGGGCAGGTCGTGGTGTGCACGGGCGCCCAGTGGCACCCCAACATCCCTGAATTGCCGGGGGAGTTCAGCGGGGAGGTCCGGCACACCGCCGGCTATCGCAGCGCGGAGGAGCTGCGGGGCAAGCGGGTCCTGGTGGTGGGCGCGGGGAACTCCGGCTGTGACATCGCGTGCGATGCGGCCCGGGCCGCGGACCACGCGGTGATCAGCATGCGGCGAGGGTACTGGTTCATCCCCAAGCACCTGTTCGGCCGGCCGGTGGACACCATCGCCAACAGCGGGCCGCACCTGCCGATGTGGCTGGCGCAGCGGGTCTTCGGTGCCCTTCTGCGGATCATCAACGGCGATCCGACGCGGCTCGGGCTGCAGAAGCCGGACCACAAGCTGTTCGAGACCCACCCGGCCATCAACTCGATGCTGATCCACCACCTCCAGCACGGCGACATCGCCGCCAGGCCCGGGATCGCCCGCACCGAGGGCAGGACCGTGCGTTTCACCGACGGCACGAGCGACGACTTCGATCTCATCCTGCTGGCCACGGGCTACGTCCACAAAGTGCCGGTCGCGCAGAAGTACTTCGGTGACGAGCAACACCCGGACCTGTACCTGTCGTCGTTCTCGCGCGAGCACCAGGGCCTGTTCGGCATCGGCTTCATCGAGACCAACTCCGGTGCGTACCAGCTCTTCGACACCCAGGCGCAGCTGATCGCCGGGTACGTGCACGACGCGCGGCACCGGCTGTCGAACGCGGAGCGGTTCGCCCGTATGATCCGCGCCGACCACCCGGATCTGTCCGGCGGTCTGAAGTTCGTCGCCTCGCCCCGCCACACCGGCTATGTCGACAGCGGGGCCTTCGTGAAGTACCTGGGCAAGGTCGCGGGCGGGATGGGCTGGCGTACCGAGGGCCAGCCGCCGCCGGCACGCTCCCTGCGACGTGCGGAGGCGGCGGCATGAGCGGCTTCGACTTCTCCGACAAGGTCATGCTGGTGACCGGCGGTGCGGGCGGCATCGGCAGTGCGCTGTGCCGCCGCTTCGCCTCCGGCGGCGCCCACTGCGTCGTCGTCGACATCGACGGGACCCGGGCCCAGAAGGTCGCCACCGACCTGCCCGGCGCCGGGCACACGGGCATCGGCTGCGATCTGATGGACCGCGCTCAGGTGGGGCGGTTGTTCGAGCTGGTCGCCGATGTCTACGGCCGTCTCGACGTGCTCATCAACAACGTGGGCATGACCAGTGCGGAACGCTTCGACGTCCGCAGCGTCGAGAGCATCGAGCGGGAGATCACTCTCAACCTGACCTCCCCGCTGGTCGCGACCAGGATCGCGATTCCCCTGCTGAAGGCCTCCCAGGACGCTCGGGTGGTCACCACCGTCTCCCTCGGCGGGATCTTCCCGCTGGGCGAGACCCCCATCTACACGGCCTCGAAGTTCGGGCTGCGCGGCGCGATGCTGGCGATCGGACTCGACCTGCGGAGCAAGGGCATCCTGGCCGGCTCGGTGCTGCCCTCGGCGACGGACACGCGGATGCTCCGCCAGGAAGCCGTGGACGGCGGCAACTCCATGCAGTTCCAGGACCGGCCCCAGCAGCCCGCCGACGTCGTCGCGGCGGTGGTGAGCCTGCTGGACAAGCCCCGCCTGGAGGCCTATCCCCGGACCGGTGAGTCTCGTCTGGTGCGGTTCGCGATGCTCGTACCGAACCTGCTGCCCAAGATCTTCCCGCTGTTCCGTAAGCGCGGTGATCGCGGCATGGCCCGCTATCTGGAGGAACTCCGCCGACGCGGACTGGCCCGCCGGACCGACGGGCGCTGGGAATTGACGGAGGAAGCATGACCACGTACGAGACACTGCCTGTCGTCAACCCCGCCACCGGGGAGCCCATCACCACCCTGGCCGCCGCGAGCGCCGACGATGTCGCCCAGGCCGCCGAGCGGGCCCGGTCGGTCTTCGACGCCGGGGTGTGGTCGCGGCTGCCGGTCCGCAAGCGCGCGGCGGTGCTGCTGCGGCTCGCCGACCTCATGGAACGCGACCTCGAGATCCTCGCCCGGCTGGACAGCCAGGACGCGGGCAAGCCGATCACCGAGTGCCGTACGGGCGACGTACCGGGCGCGATCGAGTCGATCCGCTGGTTCGCCGAGGCGGCCGACAAGGTCTTCGGCCGTCTCGCACCGAGCGGGCCCGAGGGCCTGGGCCTCATGAGCCGCGAGCCGGTAGGGGTCGTCGCGGCGATACTGCCGTGGAACTACCCGCTCGCCATGGCCGCCTGGAAGGTCGGACCCGCCCTGGCCGCGGGTAACTGTCTGCTGGTCAAGCCGGCCGAGGCGACCCCGCGCTCGGCCCTGCACCTGGCTGCACTCGCCGCCGAGGCCGGCCTGCCCGACGGAGTGCTCACCGTGCTGCCCGGATACGGTTTCGAAGCCGGGGCGGCCCTCGTCCGTGACCCCCTCGTGGGGGCCCTCTCCTTCACCGGGTCCACCGCGACCAGTCGCCGCATCCTGAAGGACGCTGCCGAGAGCAACTTCAAGCGCGTCTCACTGGAGATGGGCGGTAAAAGCCCTCAGGTGCTCATGGCCGACGCGCTCGCCTACGGGGACGAGCTGATCGGCAACATGATCGAGGCCGCGTTCTTGACGATGGGGCAGAACTGCACGGCCGGCTCCCGTGTCCTGGTCCACCGCAACATCGCAGAGGAGGTCCTGGAGCGGTTCACAGCCGCGGCCAAGGAGCTCGTCATCGGTGATCCGGCCGACCCGCGCACGCAGATGGGGCCGCTCATCAACCGCGCCGCCTTCGACCGGGTCGCGGGGGCCGTGGAGGCCGCCCGGGCCGGCAAAGCCCAGATCCACACCGGGGGACTGCCCCACGAGCTGCCGTCCCGCGGCGCCTACTACCCGCCCACCGTGATCACCCGCGCCCCCGACGGCAGTGACGTCCTCACCAGGGAGCTGTTCGGCCCTGTCGTCACTTTCCAGACCTTCACCACGGAGGACGAGGCGGTACGTATGGCCAACGCCACCGAGTACGGGCTCGCCGCATCCGTATGGACCCGCGACCTCGACAGTGCATGTCGGCTGGCACGCGGCATCGAGGCAGGTGTGATCTCCGTGAACGCCTACAGCGAGGGCGACATCACCACCCCCTTCGGCGGCTGGAAGCAGTCCGGATTCGGTGGCGTGGAGAAGTCCACCAACGCCTTCGAGCAGTGGACCCGGGAGAAGACGGTCTGGATCCGCACCCGTTGACCTCCGGCTCAGAGGCGATCCGTACGCATCTGCTCGCGCAGGTGGACCGGGGAGGTGCCGTGCCAGCGGCGTACTGCGCGGCGCAGCGCGCGTTCGTCGGAGAACCCCGCCCGGCGTGCGATGTCGCGCAGCGTCAGTTCCGGGCGGAGCAGCAGCTGTTCGACGCGTTCCCGGCGTACTCCCTCGACGAGTGCCTCGTACGTCGTGCCGCAGTCGGCCAGTCGGCGACGGAGCGTCCGCTCGCTCGTCGTGTGCCGCCGTGCCTGCTCGGCGAACGAGGGGACCACCGGGAGGCTCTGGGCGACGGAGATCTCCAGAACCTCCAGCAGATCCTGCTGGTCGCGGCGTGAGGCCATCTGCGCGTCGAGCATCTCCAGAGTCGACGCGTAGGTCACCGGATCCCGGCCGGGCATCCGGGCACGGGCCCACGCGGGGTCGATGACCATACGGTTGGCCGGGGCGCCGAAGCGGACCGGACAGCCGAACAGGGCACTGAACTGGTCGCTCCGGTGCGGCGGCGCACAGGCGAACTCCACCACTCTCGGCGCGAAGGCCGGGCCGACGGCCAGCCGGGACAGGGTGACCACGGAGGCGAGCCCCTCCTCGATCAAGAAGACGGCGACGGCTGGGTCCATGGCCGGATCGGGGAGGTCGGCACGCAGCACGAAGGCCTCGTCTTCCTCGCCGATACCGGCCGACCACACCACCATCGCCCCGGACAGGTTCTGGTACTTCACCCCCGTCTCGATGGCGTGCCGCAGTGTGTCGTCGGCCATCAGGGCGAAGCCGAGCAGGCCCCATGCGGTCAGGTGTTGTGCCGCTCCCACCTTCATCCCCAGATGCTCGTCGCCGGTGAGCTCCAGCGCACGCCGAATTGCCGCGCTGCCCTGCCGGTACGACACCCTCAGCGCGGCGGAGCGCATGACCGTCTCGTCCAGCCCGACCTGCACCAGCAGGGGCCGCAGATCGATGCCGCGCTCGTCGGTGACCGTGACGAGATAGCGCAGGATGTTCGGCTGGATCGTCGCCGATGTGCTGCGGCTGGTCCCCGGAGGGTTCGCGGGGCCGGGGGCAAGGGACATCGCACTCACCTTCTCCTGGGCGACCACTGTAGGCAGCCGGGCATCACTGGCCGCGCCCACTGGCCCCCGAAGTCCCCTGTACGGCCCCTGGCGTCCTGCGCTCGCGTTCCGCGCCTGACTACGTTTTCCGCAACCTGGCCGAATTGACCGGCCGACCATCCCGCGCACACAGCAAATAGAGGAACAACGACATCATGTCCTTTGACGCATCGCCCCGGGCGGGCTTCGGGCATCCAGTCTCCGAGGTCGGCGCCCGAAAGGTCGTCACGATCGCTTTCGCCGCGCAGGGCGTCTCCGTCGCCGCCGTGTACACGACTGTTCCTGCCGTCACGGAGCGCCTGGGACTGGCTCCACTCCTGACGACCACATTGATGATCGCGGTGGCGCTGACGGCAGGGGGTGGCAGCTTCCTGGGGCTGGCCGCGATCCGCCGTGCCGGTCCCGTGGCCACGATGCGCGGGGCCATGCCGGCGGCGGCCGCCGCGCTGACGCTGATCGGCTGGGCCTCCGGACAGGCTGCCGTCATCTGCGCGTACATCCTCTTCGGGCTCGCTGTCGGTGCCCTCGATGTCGCAGTCAACACCCGGGCGGCGGCGGTCGAACGCGCCTACGGCCGAAGTGTTTTCGGCTCCTTCTACACGGCATGGAGCGTGGGCGGCGTGGTCGCGGCACTGCTCACCGCCGGGGTGGCTCGGCTGGAGTGGCCCGTGGCCGACGGCCTGGCCTTGCAGGCAGGCATCGTCCTGTTGTTCGCCGCCGGTATGCGCACCCACGCCATCCTCGTCCCCGAGGGGCCCTCGGATGCGCTCGCGCAGCCGTCGCTCGGGCGCAGTCTGTGGGTCCGGCTCATTCCGTTCGGCCTGGTTCTCCTGGTCGTCTACGTGGTCGAATCCACCGTTTCGGCCTGGTCGGCTGTCTACCTTCGGCAGACGCTCGCCGCCTCCCTCACGGTCGCGCCGCTGGCGTACGCGGCCTACCAGACCGGCACGGTCATCGGCCGAGCCGCTGCCGATCGGCTCGTACAGAAGCTCGGAGCGGTCGCCGTCGTCCGCACCGCCGTCCTGCTGGCCGCGGGCGCCCTGGCAGCTCTTGCCGCCGCGCCGAGCTGGCCGTTCGCTGTTCTCGCGGCCGGGGCGGTGGGCCTGGGGGCGTCCGTCCTGGCTCCGCTGTGCCTGGCCTCCGCCGCACGGCTGAGTCCCACAGCCTCGGAGGCGGTTCTGGCACGCCTGAACCTCTTCAACTACGTCGGAGTCGTCACCGGCGGCGCCCTCAGCGGACTCCTCGGCTCCACCGGCCACTTCCGTCTCGCCTACGCGGTACCGGCCGTCCTTGTGCTCCTTCCCCTGGCCGCCGCCCGCCGTTTCACCCGGCCTTCGGGCTCGGCCCGTATGGAGAGCCTCCCCCAAGGGCTGCGAGGGGCCGCGGCGGGCGATACCCGTTTGATAGCTGGTCACGACTGATGGCTGATCACGACTGATAGCTGATGACGACGAGTTGCGCGCGGTCGCGGGCACCGAGTTTGGCCATGGCCCGGTTGGCGTGGGTCTTGACGGTGAAAGGGGTGATGAAGAGGTGTTCGGCGATCTGGCCGTTGGCCGGTCCAGCGGCGACCAGGGCCATGACCGCTCGCTCCCGTGGGATGAGGGCGGCCAGGCGGGTGGCAGGTGTTCGGGGCGGCGGCGCCGGGCTGGGTCAGGTGGCCTTCCCTTCTGGGTGAAGCCCGGCCGCGGTCCGGCGTTACCGCCGCGCATGCCCGCCGCCGCGGCGGGTACGACCCCTCCCGTACGGGGGCGTCGCAGAAGCGGCCGAAGAGCGAGGGGTGTCGGAAGTGATTCGAAAGCTGCAGGCGGTCGCGTTGGATTGCGCTGATCCGGTACGGCTTGCTGAGTTCTACGCGAATCTGCTCGGCGGACGGGTGATCGCGGACCCTGAGGAGCCCGACTGGGTCGAGGTGTACGGGTTCGAGGGGACACCGCTGGCCTGCCAGCGGGTGGACGGCTACCGACCGCCCGAATGGCCCGGCCAGGAGCGCCCGCAGCAGCTCCACCTGGACTTCGACGTGGACGATCTCGACGGAGAGGAGAAGCGGGCGCTGGCCCTCGGCGCGACCGTGCTGGAGCGGACGGATCAGCTCCGCCCGGGGGCCAACTGGCGGATCTACGCGGACCCGGCCGGCCATCCGTTCTGCCTCTGCCTCCACTGAGTCCATCGGGCGCCCTGTCTGGCTCAATGGCTGCCGCCGCCGGCACAGGCGATACGAGCGCAGAGCCGAGCACTTCCTGGCCTTCGTCGGCATCGCCAGCGCCCTCGTCTGCTACCGCCGCTACACCAACTGAGCCGATCTTTTATTGGTTTGCCGCAGGTCAGCCCGGTCGGATAGGAAGCTTGCATGCTAAGGGGCAGCAAGGTCGGGCTGAGGGCCCGGCACGAGGACGACATCCCGGTTCTGCGGGCCGAGCTCTACGACGACGTGGTCAACGGCTCGCGGGCCGAAGGCCGGCCGTGGCGGCCGATCACGCCAGGTTCGAAGGACTCGCGGCTTGTAGTGGACGACAAGGAACAGGGGCTCGTCCCGTTCTCCGTGGTGGAGCTGGACGGCGGCACGCTGGTCGGTACCGCGACGTTGTGGGGCATCGACAATCACAACCGGTCCGCGCACATCGGGTTGGGGCTGCTGCCGTCCTCGCGGGGCAAGGGCTACGGCACCGACGTGGTCGCGGTGCTGTGCCACTACGGTTTCATCGTGCGCGGCCTGCAGCGGCTGCAGATTGAGACGTTGTCGGACAACGCCGCGATGCTGCGTTCCGCCGAGCGCAACGGGTTCGTCCGCGAGGGCGTGCTGCGCTCCTCGGCCTGGGTGTTGGGCGAGTTCCTGGACCAGGTGCTGCTCGGTCTCCTCGTCCAGGAGTGGAAGCCGGACTCGAAGAGCTAGTGCCGCGGCAGGCAACGTTTGCCCGTCAAGGAGCGGCGTCCGGTGCGTGCTCTCGGCGTGCCGGCCGGAAGTCCTCGTACTGGACGTA
>NZ_JBEYFS010000283.1:0-13845 GCF_040634475.1 Streptomyces sp. NPDC007095 | reverse complement strand
GCGGCAAGGGGCACTGCGGGCCCGTGCCGACCGACACCCTGGACGCTACGGCTGCAGACCGCGCGTCTGGGCCCGATTCAACAAGTCAGGGGCCTTCGCGACAGGCACCGTCACAGTCTTGACCGCCCCGGCCCGGCGACGGCCACCGGCACCCGAGGCGATCAGGAGACCAGCGACCTTGCCCAGCATCACGCAGCCCACGACCCCATGTCACGTCCCAGCCGAGGCCGAGGAGGACATCCTGCTCGGTGTTGACACCCACAAAGACGTCCACGCTGCGGCCGTCATTACCACGCTCGGCGCCGCTCTGGACGGCCGCAGCTTCCCGGCGACCGCCGAGGGATACCGTCAACTTCTGTCCTGGGCACGCTCGTTCGGGATGCTGCGGCGGGCCGGGGTCGAGTGCACCGGATCCTACGGCGCAGCTCTGACACGGCACCTGCAGGCCGAGGGCATCGAGGTGACCGAGGTCAACCAGCCCGACAAGGCCGCCCAACGGCGCCACGGCAAGACCGACGCCATCGATGCCGAAGCCGCCGCCCGCGCCGTGTTGTCCGGTCGCGCCACCGCCGCAGCGAAGACGAGCGACGGCCCGGTGGAGACGCTGCGGCTGTTCAAGTTGGCGAAGGGGTCCGCGATCAAGTCCAGGACCCAGGCCATCAACCAGCTCAAGAGCGTTCTGGTCTGCGCCGATGCCGAACTTCGCGAGTCTCTGGCAGGGCTGAGCAACCCGAAACTATTCCAACGGTGCGCTCTACTCGCGGAGTCGGAAGTCTCCGGGCCGGCAGGGGCCGCGCGGCACACTTTGAGACTGCTGGCCCGCCGCATCCAGCACCTGACCGAGGAGATCAACGACCTCAACAAGCGGATACAGAAGCGATCCAAGCGAGAACTCCGGGTCTGCTCGACGTCCACGGCGTCGGCCCGGACACCGCGGCAGCTTTGCTCATCTCGGCCGGTGACAACCCCGAACGCCTCGACAGCGAGGCATCCTTCGCCGCCCTGTGTGGCACCAGCCCGGTCGAGGCATCCTCCGGCAAGACTCAGCGCCGCAGACTCAACCGCGGCGGCGACCGCCAGGCCAACGCCGCTCTCTACCGGATCGTCCTCAGCCGCCTGCGCTGGGCGGGCCCTTCCCAGGACTACCTGCGGCGACGTCTCGCGGAGGACAAGACCAAACGCGAGATCATCCGCTGCCTGAAACGGTACGTCGCACGAAAGATCTACCGGCACATCGTCTCCGCAAACACCGCGGCACAGCCCACGGAACCAGCCCGAGACGCCGCTTGACATCCATAGGGGCATCAACGCCGTCAGCGAGGCGTTCAACAGCGTGCTCAAGGTCGAGTACGTCTACCGGCACACGTTCGCCACCCGCACCGAGGCTCGACTACGGATCGCGACCTGGATCACCGGCTTCTACAACACGCACCGACTACACAGCGTGTGTGGATATCAGAGTCCGATCGACTACGAGCACGACCACCGGACCAACTCCGCCTTGGAGCTGGCCGCTTAGAAAATCTCCACAGTTCGAGGGGATTGACACATGACGCCTCCCCCCAACCGTCGTATCCCGGCCGACCTATCGGCGGGTCCGTCACGGCCGAGTGGCCAGATTTCCGTACGTGGCGGGGTCGGCCCCACAGGCGTGCCCGGCGGTCAGGAAGCGAGTCTGATGTCCGCGGCGATCGGGAGGTGGTCGCTGCCGGTGGCGGGCAGGGTCCGGACGTGGGTCACGGTCGCCGAGCGGGCCATGATGTGGTCGATCCGGGACATGGGGAAGACCTCGGGCCAGCTGAAGGCGAAGTCCCGCGTCGGCGGATTCATGTGCGACATGACCGGGGCCAACCCCCGATCGTCCACGGTGCCGTTGAAGTCACCCAGCAGGACCACCCTTTCCAGTTCCTCGGCGGCGATGGCATCGCCCAGTAGTCCGGCGCTTTCGTCCCGATAGCCGCAGTCGAAGCCGCTCAGCCGGACGCGGACCGACGGCAAGTGGACGACATAGACGGCGACCTCGCCCCACGGCGTACGCGCGCCGACGCGCAGCCCACGGCGCCAGCCCTCGTCGATCGCCCTGGGCCTGATGTCCAACAGCCGCACGTCTGCCAGCGGGTATACCGACCAGAGACCGACGCTGCCTTCGACTGCGTGGTGGGGGTAGGCGGGTGCCAGGGCCCTCTCGTAGAGCGGCAGCGCGGAGGGCGTCAGCTCTTCCAGGGCGATGAGTTCCGGCCCGGCGTTGACCAGAGCTTGCGCGGTACGGGCGGGAGCGGTGTTCTCGTCACTGACGTTGTGCTGGATCGCCGTGATGTCGTGTGCGCCGCGATCCCCGGAAAGCAGCGGCCCGCCGAAGAGGTCAGCCCAGACAGCCACGGGGAGCAGCAGGGCCACCAGCGCGGTGGCCGAGCGGCGCAGCAGGGCCAGAACGAGCAGCATCACGACGGCGAGGCCGAGCCAGGGCAGGAATGCCTCCAGCAGACTGCCCAGGTGACCGAAGGTGATGGGCACGGCGGAGTGGAAGACCATCAGGCCCGAAGTCAGCACGGCAAGCGCTGCAAGAACACGTCCACGCGCCCAGCACGACCGGACGCTGGCATCCCCACCCCCACCCCCACCCCCGCCCTCGCCCTCGCCGCCACTGGCCTACGCGACGCGGCCACCACCGGGGTGCCGCGGTCTTGGACCCCCGCGCCCCGCTGCTGTCCACGTGCTCCACCTGATCCCCCCACCTGCCACCCGTCCCCGGCCTGACGCCACGAGCACGGCCTGCCCGCTACCACGCATGGCCCGGCGATCGGGGTTCCGGCCCGCAAGCATTGGTGGTGTCCAGGGTGGAGAAGCGCGCTGCCGGGCGCGTCCCACCGCCCATCGCGCGCATCCGTCTGCGCCGTACAGGGCGACCACCTTCGCGTCGGGATCGATCCTCATGTCGTTCGCCAGCGCGAGCTGGACCGCCTATTGCGCGAGCCCTGGACTCCGCGCAGAGCGGCAGGACCCGGGTCCGCCTCCCGGCCGGACGCCGAGGACTCCAAGTAGTCGCGTGCCGTCACTTCCTCGCGATGGTGCGGCAATTGCGCCACCCAGAACGGCGCGGCCGGCTCCCCGAAGAAGGTCTTCCTCTTCTGGTACGGCCCGAACAGGCCCGCCGCGGCGGTGCCCGCCCTGCGCACCGCCCGCTTCCCTCTCCCGCCACCCCTTCCGCTCCAAGTCCTGGCACGGCAGATGGCCCTTACGTAGCAACCGCGCCAGTCGCCGTCCGGCGTCCGAGCGCAGCTTCTCGGCCGCGCGCACCATCTGCTCGTCCGGTACGGGGGTGACGCGCAGCAGGGCCTGGGCCAGGTCCACCGGGGCGGGGAGGAGGCCGAGTTCCTCCGGCTCCGCGATCCTCTCCACCAGCGCGGCGGCGTCCAGTCTGCCGGTGGTGAGATTCGGCACGGCCAGGAGGAACGGCTGCGTGCCGGACTCGATGACGGCCATCGCCTCGGTCAGCCGTGCCATGAGCATGGTCCCGGCCAGAGAGAGTTCGTGATGGCGTACGGGGTGCCCGCGCGGAGTTGGACGGCTGTCTCTCTCGGCTCGTCGCCGCGACGTGTTCTGTGATGCTCTCCCGCGGTACGGGTGCGCCGAGCAGGTCGGCGGCTCGTTCCGCGAGCCCGGGGCTGAGCAGTCCGGCGGCCGTCGGCAGCTCCGGAAACACCGAATCACCGAATCACCGAATCACCGACGGTCTTGAGGTGGCGCGAGCTGGCAGGCTGCCTTCATGGATCACGCGGAGGTACTGCTCATCGGAGGGCGCGCTGGTGTCGGCAAGACGACGGTGGCCTGGGAGGTTTCGGCACGGCTGCGAGCCATGGCGGTCTCTCACGCAGTCATCGAGGGTGACTTCGAGCGCCCACAAGGCACGGCTCTTGGACGAGCGGGCAGCCGCCGGCAGTGTGCGGGTGGTGACGGATGGGCGGCCCGTCGCGGACATCGCCCGTGAGGTGGTGGCCGCTACCGGCTGGGGCGGTTAGCACTGTGCCGGCACATCGTGGTCTTCACGTGCGGGCCCCGGCTTGTCGCCGGCAATGGCTGGTGCGATATCGCTCCTGATGACGGCGGCGCCAGTCGCACCGGCCGAACCGGTGAGCCGCGTGGTGGAGAAGCTGGACTACGAGGGTGTTGGACAGGCGCTGCATCTCCTTGCAGGACAGCGGGACCAGTCCGTCTGAGGATGGGCCTGCGGGCGTGTTCCTCGGCGCTGACCGCTGCCAGGAAGGCGTGGGCAAACAGCACGAGGGTGACCCAGCGGATCCACGAGGGGTGGCGACGGACCTGGTGCTCATCAAGGCCGGCCAGCCCTTTCTCACTCTGCAAGGTCTCCTCCGCACGCCATCTTGATCCGGCGACCTTCACCAAGGCGGTCAGCGGCACCGGATCGGTTGAGTAGCAGCGAAGGCAGGCGAGTCCACCGGTGACGCGATTGCGGCGAATCAGCACCTGGCGGAGGCCCGGCGCCGAGTAGGCAGGATCGATGACACCGCAGTCGTAGAACCGCTGCGCCTTCGCGCCGCGTCCGGCCGAGAGCTTCTGCCAGGCCCGCTTGGACACCTTCTTCACCAAGGCATCGGCGCGGAACGTGCCTGCACCGGTGCGCACTTCGGCCGAGCGGGCCACCGCAAGCGCATAGCCCAGGCCACGTTCCTCGATGGCGGCCCGCAGCTTCGGGTTGCCGCCGTAGACCTCGTCACCGGTGACCCAGCCCACTCGGTGTCCGCGTCCTGGAACTGTTCGATCACCATCCCGGCCAGTTCCGGCTCGGTCACGAAGGCGGTGTCCTCGCCGAGTCCCGCGGCCCGGCAGCGTTACGGGCCGCACCTCCAAGAGCGCGGGAGGTACAGCTCCCGGTCCATGGCGGCATGTCCCCGGCGCCGGCGTAGAACCGGCCCGCAATCCGGCCCATGGCCACTTCGAACGCCTCCCGCCAACGCGCGGGATCTATGCTGTGGCCAGCAAGATCACGATCTACAGCCGGAGAATCAGGAACGCATCCGTCGCAACTCGCATGACCGAGTTGTCGCATCGGGGATCGTCGTCGCCTGGTCCGGAGACGGTCATCGGTGTCGACTCGCTGCGGGCGCGGGAGAGCCGCTCGTGCAGTGCCTCTGCGTCTACGTCCGCGTCTGCGTCTGCGTCTGCGTCTGCGCGACCCGTCGCGCGGTCTCGGTCGCCGCACGTGATGTCAGGGCTGGGCCTGACCGAACCGCGCGGTCTCGGCGGGGTCGGGCACGGACAGAAGATGCTCAGCACAGCCTTCGAGCATCTGGGCTATGTCGGCCGAGCGCGGGAGCATCGACTTCTCGTAGCTGCGCACAGCTTCGTCGATGGTGGAGGACTGAACGAGCGCGAGCGCGAGTTCGCTGGCGTCGAGCATGGCGAGGTTGACGCCGACTCCGAGCGGTGGCATGAGGTGTGCGGCGTCTCCCAGGAGTGTCACGCTGGGCGAGTGCTCCCATGTGTGCGGCACCGGCAGGGCGAAGAGCGGACGATCGACGTAGGGGCCGTCGTTGTCGGTGATCATCCGGAGTGTCTGCGGCGGCCAGGCCGCGTACTCGCTCAGCAGATGCGTGCGGATGCCCTCGGTGTCCTCGGGGCGAAGCCCGTTCGCCGCGATCCAGTCCACAAGGACGCGCTGCATGATGTAGACGCGCATGTGGCTGCCGCTGTTGCGCTGCGCGAAGAGGCCGCGCTCGCCGTCGGCGACGTGGGCGCTGCCCCTGCGGCCGGAGGAGTTCGAGGACCTGGACTACGTGGTCGACGTGCTGTTCGACGAGCAACGCAGACGATCCCGCGCCGTGGCTGGGCAAGAGCCTGCGGGCCGAGGAGGAAGTCGAGCTCATGAAAAAGCTGGGCGAGGTCTACTCTACTGTGCAGGAAGAGATAGGTCGCGGTGCCCCGGACGAGGTCTATCCAGGTGCTCCAGCGTGGAGCAACGTGATCGCAGTCGCGGGCAGGTCGGCTCAGGTCATGGTCACCAATGACCTCCAGGCGGCGGCTCTCCTGCATGAGCAACTCCACCTTCCTCACTACCAGAGGCCCGCTGAAGGGGCACCGACGGCTGAGTGAGAATGCGAGTGCGGAGGAGTTCGAACGCGGCTCGGCCATACACGGCTCCCTTGAGGGTTTTCACCCGGTTCACGTGACCTTCGCCGACGCCGGAACTCCACGGGCGGGTAAGGCCGACGGTGACGGCGTCGAGGTCCTGGCGGAGGAAACCGGCGAAGCCCTGCATCGGCTTCGGAGCGACCTGCTGGGCCTGGCGGATCCACTCCAGCAGCAGGTGTCCGCGCCGGTGACGGACGCGATGAGCGATGGCGGCGGAGGCCGTCGCGCTCATCTCCGAGCTGTACGCGGAGGGGTGGACCGCCGCGAGGAAGGGTGGCGTGGCTCGATCGCGGTGACGGCGGTGGCGGTCCGTCAGGCGTGGTTCGATGCCGACTGCGGCTCCGGCTCGGCGAGGGGCGCTGCCGCGCGACGGGGAAGCAGCAGCGGGGTCGCCAGCAGGAGCACGCCGGCCAGGCCGATGGCCGTACGCGGTCCGAGCAGGCCGCCCAGCACGCCCCAGGCGGCCGTCAGGAGAGCGGTCGAGGCCTTGGTCGTCACCGCCCAGGCGGACAGCGTGCGGGCGACCCGGTCGGTCGGGGTGCGCTCGAGGCGGTGGGTGGCGTAGACGGGGTTGAAGATCCCGCAGCAGAAGATGAGCCCGAGCTCGACGCCCATCACCAGCAGCAGCCCTCCGGTGCCCGGCCCCAGGAACGCCAGGCCGACGGGCCAGATCGCGCGCAGCGCCCCGACCATGACCAGGACCTGGTGTTGCCCGAACCGGGTGACGAGCGGTCGGGCCAGCCGTGAACCGAACAGTCCGCCGATTGAGGGCGCGGCGAAGGCGAGGCCGTACTGCCACGGTGCGAACCCGAGTTGGCCGAGCATCAGGACGGCCAGCAGCGGCTGGGAGGCCATCACCAGGCCGTTGAACAACGCGGTGTTGAACAACAGCGGACGCAGCGTCGCATCGGCGAGGATGTACCGCCACCCGTCGAGCAGGTCCCCGGCCCGCATGCGCGCGACCTCCCGACGTTCGGGCAGCGGCTCGTGCCCGCCTGTCGCGCGGATGCCCAGGGCCGAGAGCAAGTAGCTGACCGCGTCGGCGGCCACCGTCGCCACCGGACCGAGGAGCCCGATCGCGGCGCCGCCCAGCGGCGGTCCGATGATCGTGGTCGTCCAGGCCGTGGACTCGAACCGGGCGTTGGCGACGAGCAGGTCCTCGGCCGGCAGCAGCGTTTTGAGGTACGCGCCGGAGGCGGCCCGGAAGGTGATGTCGGCCGCCGCGACGACGACCGAGACCAGCAGGAGCTGAAGGAAGGTGAGCACGCCGAGAGCGAACGCGGCGGGGATCGTCAGCAGTGCCGCGAACCGCACCAGGTCCATCGCGATCAGCACCGGCCGCTTGCGGCGGAACTCCACCCACGGGCCGAGCGGCACGGCCACGGCCGCGCCCACCGCAGCCCCCACGGAGGAGAGCGCGGCGACCTCGGCCGGTCCGGCGTGCAGCACCCGGATGGCGATCAGCGGGAAAGCGCCGAAGGCGAGCCACGTGCCGAGCGCGCTGGTCCCGTACGCTCCCCACAGCCACCCGAACCGCCGCCCCAGCCGTGGTCCGGGCAGATGTCCCAGCCGGTGCCCGCTCTTCATTCCCGCCGCCCCTCGCCACTCACCCGCACAACCGATCCGCGATCGGAAGCATCAAAGCGAGCACCGCACCCGGGGATCAAACAACCGCGGCACCTCCAGCCACAACCAATGGTTGTACCCATAGGCTGTCGGCATGGATCTCGACACCGTCCGGACCTTCGTCGCCGCCGCCGACGCGGGGCAGTTCCAGGAGGCCGCCGCCGAGCTGGCGGTCACCCAGCAGGCTGTCTCCAAGCGCATCGCCGCGCTGGAGCGCAGCCTCGGCGTGCGGCTTTTCACCCGCACCGCGCGCGGCGCCGAGCTCACCATCGACGGGCAGGCGTTCCTGCCCCACGCGCGCGAGTTGCTGCGCGTCGCCGAGCGCGCGGGCGCGTCCGTGCGCCCCGGCCGCCGTCCGCTGCGCGTCGACGTGATCGCCTCGCGCAGCGCGCAGTCGGGCCTGATGCGCGGCTTCCACCGGGCACACCCCGAGATCGACCTAGACGTGATGATGCTGTTCGACATCGAGACGGCCGTCACTGCCATTCGCTCCGGTGCGATCGACGCGTCCTTCCGCGCCGTCGCCGCGCCCGGCCGACCCCTTCCCGAGGACATCGCCTCCGTCCGGGTGCTCGACGAGCCGCTCCAACTCCTCACCGGCCCCGGCCACGCACTCACGGGCGCCCGGTCGGTGACCCTCGCCCAACTCACCGGGCACCGGATCTGGATGCCCGGCATCGCCCCCGGCACCGAGTGGGCCGCCTACTACGACGACCTCGTCGCCGAGTTCGGCCTCACCATCGAGGCCACCGGCCCCAACTTCGGCACCGACGCGCTCCTCGACACCATCGCCGACACCCCCGCCCTGGCCACCTTCATGGGCGAGCCCACCCGCCTCATCTGGCCCGCCGACCACGGCCTGCGCCGCATCCCGGTGACCGACCCGACGCCCGTCTACCCGCACTCGCTCCTCTGGCACCGCGACAACCCCCACCCAGCGCTGCCCACCCTCCGCGCCCACCTCGCCGCCACAGCGGCCGGCCACGACGCCGCCGGGACCTGGACGCCGGGCTGGGTGATTCCGCGCTGAACGCCGCCACGCCTTCGACCATCGTGGCCGGATCGACGGACGGTGACTCGGGGGCGGGCGTGGCCATCGACACACTTCTGCTCTCTCCCTCCGTATCCTCATGTGCCTTGACGATGATCAAGGCTGTGAACTGCCGATTCAGCTCAGGAACCCCAGATGGGTTCGGACGGGTCGGCGTGGTCCGGACACTGAACGAGCGGGCGGCCCCGGCTCATCGACGGCAGCCGCTCGCCGAGCATCCCTCTCACGTCAGAGCCCTGAAAAGGCGGGCACCAGACATGCCCGTCGCCGGCGGACCGGGGCCGGGCGGACCGGCTCGATACCTCACCTGGTCGCCGGCGGCCACGGCGACCAGGTCCGCACCCGCGGCATCGTGCCCGGGACCGCACGCCGCGGTACGACACCTGGGAGCGAGGTGCACGGACGCGAGGCGGCAGCCCGGGCCGTGACGGGGGAACTCCGCGGTGAGATCGCGTGGTTGACCGGGCGGTGGCGCGGGCGGAGGACCGGCTGTCCCGGCTGGAGATCACCCGGGAGACGGTGACCGAGATCCTCGGCGAGGCCGGTGCGGATGCGGAGTCTTCGAGACCGGGTGTCGAAAGGGAGCTGGAATTGAAGGCGGTACCGGCCAGGAACCCTCAGCAGCCCTTTCAGATGACGGCGAAGAGCACCGCGTCACCTAGCCGCAAAGACCCGGTCAGTCTCCTCCGGAGCCGTCGAGACCGACCGTCGGCTTGTCCCAGTCGTCGTGGACCCTGTCGTCGATGCGTTCGCGCACCGCGGAGCCGAAGAGCGCGACCGCCATGGGCACCGTGCGCGGGTCGTACGCCTCCGACGCCGGCCGCGTCGCCGGATTGAGATCCGCGTACCGTTCACGCGCCATGTGGAGCGCCAGCTCCCTTTGGCGGTTCTGGCGGGCAACCTTCGCGGAAGGATCCGGTCGCCCGCAGCCGACGCCGCCGCCAGCGTCGACGCGCCGAGAGAAACGCCAGTACGGCTCGGATCCAGGCTTGGTCGAGTACCAGTACGGTCACCACCGTCACCACCACCGCCGTGGCCGCCGTCGACCACCAGCCCCGGTGCCGCTGCCCGCCGCCGGGAACGAGCTCTCCCCGATGCCGCCCATACCCTTCACTGATCAGCCGCGCCTCTACCTCGTCCATAAGGCGGTAGGCGTCCGGCAGGGCCCACAAGTGGTGGCCCTCCCAGTCGGCCGGGCGGAGGGTCGAGCTGGACACAGGTTGCGGTGCAGCCGCGGCCCACAGTTCGCGCTCGAACTCGTTGGCACCTTCGGGCAACGGGCCGCGAGCGACCCAACGCTGTGGGCTGGGTCCATCGGGCGACGTCCGGTGCAGCATCCCATCGGCCACGAGCCTGGCCACTGCCCCCTCTTCGCCCACGTGGCACCCCCCAAGTTCAGCGAGCCCAGCACCAGTGGACCGAGTCGTTCCACGGCAGCCGGTTCGACGAACGCGCTGTGCCGATCCTCTGCCACGAACGCCTCCGGCCGGGCGTCTTCGGCATTGGCGCGCAATGCCGTCAAGCGACATGGCCATCAACGCGATCACCAGATAGCCCGCGAGTATGAGCCAGTCCGTCATGCAAGTCGGTATCCCCGTGCCACAGTGCTTGACCAGTCCGCTCACTCAGATCGAGCTACTCCCTACTCGTCTGCTGCCTGAGCAATTGTCAAGACCTGTGGATGGGAGCCGCGCCGACCCAGCGGTGGTAGGCGTCAACGTCGACGTTGCTGCCGCACACGATGGTGACGACGTGTCGGCCAGCGAAGCGGTCACGGTCTTCGAGGATCGCCGCGATGCCGAGCGCGGCCGAAGGTTCGACGACGAGGCCGGCGTGGTCGAGGAGCATCCGCATACCGGCGATGATCGACGCCTCCTGGACCAGGACGGCGTCGTCAGCGACCAGGAGGAGATCGTCCAGGACGGCCGGGATGGGACGCCGGCCGGCGACGCCGTCAGCGATGGTGTCGGTCGAGTCGGTGGTGACGACACGCCGGCTACGCCACGAGTGTGTCAGCGCCGGTGCGCCCAGCGGCTGGACGCAGATCACCTCGACTTCGGGTGCCAATGCCTTCACCACATGACCCACGCCGGTGGCCAGCGCCCCACCTCCGAGAGCAATCAGGACGGTGTCGAACGGCGGCGCGGTGTCCACCAGTTCCAGGCCGATGGTCGCCGCGCCCTCGCAGGTCTCGATGTCCAGGCTGTCTTCGACCAGTCGGATGCCGTCGTACCGTGCGATGGCCGCCGCCCGCTCGCGAGCCATCTCGTGGTCGCCGTCCACCAGCTCCAACCCGGCGTCCAATGCGCGGATGCGATCAAGCTTGGCCCGAGTCGCAAAGCGGGATGCCACGACTGTGACGTCGAGCCCCCGGCCGCGACCGGACCACGCGAGGGCTTGGCCAAGGTTGCCCGCGCTCGCGCACACGGCGGCTCGCGAGGCATTCTCGGCCAGCAGGCTCGCGACGACCTCGGTGCCGCGCGCCTTGAAGCTGCGGACCGGATTCGCCGTTTCGAGCTTGATGCTCACCGTGCACCCGAGGCCGGGCTCCAGCGCCTCGCAGCGGTACAGCGGAGTGTCGAGAAAGACCGGGTCGATCACCCGGCGAGCCGCTCGGATCCGAGCAGTGTCGAGACGCGTCTCCTGCACGACACAGAGCGTAGCGCCACCGGTACTGGTTCCATGAGCTGTCAGGAGCTGTACGTCGGTTGAGATGTGTCACGCTGCGGCGGGCTCCATGGGGTGTTCGACGAGGTGGTCGATCTCGAAGCGGGCCCGGCCCGGACGAGGGCGACGAGGTGGGGTGCGGTGACCGCACGCCGGCGCTCCAGCGCGGGCACGAAATCCCCCGAGGAGAGGCCTTGGAGGCAGAGAGGTAGCGCAGCGGCAGCACCTCGGAGACCATCGACGACTTGCGGTACCAGGGAGGCAGGATCTTCGACGAGAATCGCTCGCGCTCGCCGGTCGCCTCGTCGACCCGTCGGTCGTTGTCCCGCGGCGCCCTGGCCTCGACCGGTCCGACGGCCGTGGTCACCGCACGTTCGCGACGGTAGCCGTTGCGGACCACCAGCCGCCGGCCCCTCGTCACGCTGATCGCCCAACTCGGCTACGTAGGCGTTGGCTTCGACCCCCAGGGCGGCGGCGGGCATCCGCCTCGCGCCCTCGCGCCCTCGCGGACGATGCCGTCGATCAGGGCGCCGGCCTCGGTGGAGCCGTCGGCAGTCACTACGCTGAGCACAGGCGCGCCTTCCCGACCCGCGCGGCTGCGCGGGCCTGCTCGATGACCAGAAGTCGATCACTCGGGAAGGTACGCCCTTCGCGTCCAACCCGAGGCCGATCGACAAGTCATGAGCATTGCTCCTGCTGCCTCATCATCCACCTACAACTCGGCTCACGGTGCCTGCCGTTGTCAGACACGGTGTGCTCTTCCCTTCGTTTCCCGCGGTCAGATGCTCGGCGGTGACTCGGCCGCCTGGGCTTCGGCGGTGTCCGGGGGCGAGTTGTCGGCCAGGGACGGGCCAGAGCCTGCCGTAGTGGCCCATTGACTTCGGCAACGTGAACCAGCTCCGCTCGACAGCGGGATTCGGCCCCACTCAGCGATCTTCCGGCCCTGATCTGACAATGGAATTTGGCCCCGCCCAGGTCGCGCGGCATGCTGATCCGACACGCCGGGTTCGACGCGCGGGCCGGGCAACGGGGTGGGGAGGATCGCGTTGATCATCTGGGTGAACGGTGCGTTCGGCAGCGGGAAGACCACGCTGGTGGACGAGTTGCGTCCTCGTTGGCCCGAGGCGCTGGTCTATGACCCGGAGATGGTCGGCTTTGTGCTGCGGGAGATCGTGGAGGTGCCGACTGGCGACTTCCAGGATCTTCGGTTGTGGCGGCGGCAGGTTGCCGACCTGGCGGTCGGGCTGATCGAGGAGTACCACCGCCCGGTCCTGGTCCCCATGACCGTGGTCAACTCCGTCTACGTCGATGAGATTTTCGGCGTGTTGAAGAACGCGGGCATCGACCTTCACCACTTCTTCCTTCAGGTCTCTCGAGAGGTCTTGGAGAAGCGGATCGACGGACGAACCTTCTTCCCTGATGATCCCGAGCGGGAGGAGCGGGTCCGACGCTGGGCCAAGGACAGGATCGAACCGTGCATGGCCGCGGTCGACACCCTGCCCGGCGACACCGTGTTCCTCGACGGAGAGCTGACTCCGCCGGAGTTGGCCGCCCAGGTGTTGGCCCGTATCGGCGTGGGTTCGGACAGGTAGGACACCGGGTGAGGTGTACGCCGACACCAGGCTCCGCGCGGCCTTAGTTGCCTCCACGGAGTACAGGTGAACGTGCTCAGGGCTGAATGGGCTGGCCTGTAGGCCGGGTGGGGTCGTAGTGCGTGCGGGCGAAGGTGTCGTTTGCCCGGTGGACAGTGTCGGGTCGCGGCGGTGCCGGCCAGATGCTCAGAAAGTGCTCTTCCACAGGGTTGTCGCCTTCGTGTGCAGCGCCTTCGTCGCGTCCGCGTGCCTGTACGCGGACGCGGTACCAGCCCGCCCCGGCCGTGGCGAAGTTCCCGGCATCCTCCTCGACATCCCCGCCCCACCGGAACAGCCGCAGGATGCCACTCGTGCTGCAGATACTCACGTCCACTACGGTCTCCCACTCCTGCCCCGGCAGAAGTGGTTCATCCGCGCAGTGCTGGGTGGTCAGGCGTATCCAGCCGGTGTGCGTGCCCCCGAGCACCGTGAGGTGTTCTGGGCCCCCGGCTGCCAGGCTGTTTCCCGCGAAGATCCGCCCGACCGTGTCGGTGTCGTCGTACTCGCTGAGGAAGTCGTCACCCTGCAGGTAGTACTGCCCATAGGAGACGAACATGCGATCTGAAGTCCACGTCGTGTAGCGCATCCACCGGATCATGCCTTGCCCCACTGACATTGCTGAAACTGAAGCTTCCCCGTGATCTCGGACACGTAATGGCTATGCCGCGAGGGTGTGTTGATGCCGCTGCCTGGTCTCAGCCGGGGTGAGGTAGCCGAAGA
>NZ_JBEYFS010000282.1:0-13927 GCF_040634475.1 Streptomyces sp. NPDC007095 | reverse complement strand
CCGGCCAGGAGATCCGGATCATCAACGCCGACGGCAGCGTGGTTGCGCCGGGCACGGACGGTGAAGTCGTCGGCACCGCCCGCGCCCGGCTCCCGAGGGCATCCCGGCCCAGCCGGGCATGGACGGGGACCGGCCGTCCGGGAACTCCACGGGCACGGACCGGCGCACCGGGCAGGGGCTGCCGCACGCGGGCCCGATGCCGATGCGGCGTGACGGGGACCGGCTGCGCTTCGTGGGCGCGGCGACCCGGCGGATCGCCCGCGGCATCGACCTGGACGAGATCGTCATGGGTCTGTGCCGGGCCACCGTGCCGACCTTCTCGGACGCGATCCTCGTCTATCTGCGCGACCCGCTGCCGGTCGGCGACGAGCGGCCCACCGGGCCCCTCGTGCTGCGGCTGCGGCGCACCGACCGGATCCCCGAGGAGCGGGACACCGAGAACGGCTTCATGCCCGCGCTGCGGCCCGAGCCGAACGAGCTTTCGGCGATGACGGCCGAGCTGTGCGAGGTGCGCCCGGGCGGCGCCCTCGCCGAAGTGCTGCGCGGCGTGCGCCCGGTCTTCGCGGACGCGCCCGCCGCCCGGGCCGCGCTGCCCGAGCTGCTCGGCGACGAGCTGATCGTGCCCACCGGCCAGCGCGCGATCCTCGCCCCGCTGCGCGGGCGGCGCCGGGTGATCGGCGCGGCGCTGTTCGTGCGCCGCCCCGAGCGGATGGCGTTCGAGACCGACGATCTGCTGGTCGCGGCCCAGCTCGCCACGCACAGCGCGCTCGGCATCGACAAAGCGGTGCTGTACGGCCGCGAGGCGTACATCGCCGACGAGCTGCAGCGCACCATGCTGCCCGAGACGCTGCCGCGCCCCACCGGAGTGCGGCTGGCCTCGCGCTATCTGCCGGCCGCGGAGACCGCGCGGGTCGGCGGCGACTGGTACGACGCCATCCCGCTGCCGGGCAGCCGCGTCGCCCTCGTCGTCGGTGACGTCATGGGCCACTCGATGACCTCGGCCGCGATCATGGGCCAGCTGCGCACCACCGCGCAGACCCTCGCCGGGCTCGACCTGCCCCCGCAGGAGGTGCTGCACCACCTGGACGAGCAGGCCCAGCGCCTGGGCACCGACCGCATGGCGACCTGTCTGTACGCCGTCTACGACCCGGTCGCGCACCGGATCACCATCGCCAACGCGGGCCATCCGCCGCCCGTGCTGCTGCACCTGGGCGGCCGGGCCGAGGTGCTGCGAGTGCCGCCGGGCGCGCCCATCGGCGTAGGAGGAGTGGATTTCGAGGCGGTCGAGCTGGACGCGCCCGCCGGGGCGACGCTCCTGCTGTACACGGACGGCCTGGTCGAGTCGCGCCTGAGGGACGTGTGGACCGGCATAGAGCAGCTGCGCGAGAAGCTCGCCGCCACCGCGCAGCTCACCGGCCCGGACCATCCGCCACCGCTGGAAGCGCTCTGCGACGAGGTGCTGGACATGCTCGGTCCGGGTGACCGGGACGACGACATCGCGCTGCTCGCCGCCCGCTTCGACGGGATCGCGCCGAGCGATGTGGCGTACTGGCACCTGGAGCCGGAGGACGCGGCTCCCGGCCGGGCCCGGCGCCTGGCCCGCCGGGCGCTGTCCCGCTGGGGCCTGGAGGACATGAGCGACTCCGTGGAGCTGCTGGTCAGCGAAGTCGTCACCAACGCCGTGCGCTATGCGTCACGCCCGGTCACCCTCCGTCTGCTGCGCACGGACGTGCTGCGCTGCGAGGTCGGCGACGACGTGCCGCAGCTGCCCAGGCTGCGGCAGGCGCGCGCCACGGACGAGGGCGGGCGTGGCCTCTATCTGGTCAACAAACTGGCCAGACGGTGGGGCGCCACGCGTCTGAGCACCGGAAAGGTGGTCTGGTTCGAGTTGAACCGGGGCTGAATGGACCGGGGGCGGAGGGGTACGCGATCCGCCTCGCCCCACGGCGGCCCGGTTGCCGACATCCTGTCGGCAGAGTTGACTGCTGAGGTGAGCGAAGCGATCTGACGACTCTCTTCTTGACGGGAGGACGCTCGTGACGCAGACACCCCAGAAGGCTCCGTACACCACGAACAACGTCGGCATTCCGGTGGAGAGCGACGAACACTCGCTGACCGTCGGTCCCGACGGCCCGATCCTGCTCCAGGACCACTACCTCATCGAGAAGATGGCCCAGTTCAACCGGGAGCGGGTCCCGGAGCGGGTGGTGCACGCCAAGGGCAGTGGCGCATACGGGTTCTTCGAAGTAACCAACGATGTCAGCCAGTTCACCAAGGCCGACCTTTTCCAGCCGGGCAAACGCACCGAGATGCTGGCCCGTTTCTCCACCGTGGCCGGTGAGCAGGGTTCGCCCGACACCTGGCGCGACCCGCGTGGCTTCGCGCTCAAGTTCTACACCGAGCAGGGCAATTACGACCTGGTGGGCAACAACACCCCGGTCTTCTTCGTCCGTGACACGATCAAATTCCAGGACTTCATCCGCTCGCAGAAGCGCCACCCGGCGACCGGCCTGCGCAGCAACGACATGCAGTGGGACTTCTGGACCCTCTCCCCCGAGTCGGCGCACCAGGTGACCTGGCTGATGGGCGACCGGGGTATCCCGAAGACGTACCGCAACATGAACGGCTACGGCTCCCACACCTACATGTGGATCAACGGCGCCGGTGAGAAGTTCTGGGTGAAGTACCACTTCAAGACCGACCAGGGCATCGACTTCCTGACCCAGGCGGACGCCGACGAGCTGGCCGGCAAGGACGGTGATCTGCACCGCCGGGACCTGTACGAGTCGATCGAGTCCGGGAACGCGCCGAGCTGGAGCCTGAAGGTCCAGATCATGCCGTTCGAGGACGCGGCGGACTACCGCTTCAACCCCTTCGACCTGACCAAGGTCTGGCCGCACGGGGACTATCCGCTGATCGACGTCGGCCGCATGACCCTCGACAGGAACCCCGAGGACTACTTCATCCACATCGAGCAGGCCGCCTTCGAGCCGTCCAACCTGGTGCCGGGCGTCGGCCCCTCGCCGGACAAGATGCTGCTCGGCCGGCTGTTCTCCTATCCGGACACACACCGGTACCGGATCGGCCCGAACTACGCCCAGCTGCCGCCGAACCGTCCGCACGCCCCGGTGAACTCGTACGCCAAGGACGGCCCGATGCGCTATGAGCCGTCGCTCGCGGCCCGCCCGTACGCGCCCAACTCCTACGGCGGCCCCGCGGCCGACTTCTCCCGCTTCGGCGACCCGGCGAGCTGGGAGGCGACGGGCGAGCTGGTGCGCGAGGCGTACAAGCTGCACCGCGAGGACGACGACTGGGGCCAGCCGGGCACGATGGTCCGCCAGGTCCTCGACGACGCGGCCCGCGACCGCCTGGTCTCGAACGTCAGCGGCCACCTGAAGGCCGACGTCTCCCGTCCGGTCCTGGACCGCGCCCTGCAGTACTGGCGCAACATCGACAAGGAACTGGGCGACCGGATCGCCCACAACGTCAACGGAGGCTGAACACTCCGGAACGCACGACACGGGCGCGAAGACCGGCCGTACCGGTCTTCGCGCCCTTGTCGGTCACTGCTGGTTGTTCGGGTTGAACGGGTCCAGTGTTGTGATCTCGCCGGTCGGGGTCCCCGTCGGTGTGGTCGGGGGTGTCGTCGCCGGGGTGGTCGGGGGCTCGGACGTCGGGGTCGGCGGCTCGCTGGTGGTGGGCGGCTCGCTCGTCGGCGGCTCGGTGGTCGGGGTCTGCGAGGGCGTGTCGCTCGGCGTCTCACTGATCGTCGGCGTGGTGCTGGGCTCCATCGCCGCGCCCTGGGTGGTGTCCAGGTCGAACGTGGTGACGCTGCCCATCGCGTTGAAGGTGTACGCCGCCCATATCTGGGCCGGGAAGCCACCGCCGTTGACGCGGCCGCCGCCCGCGGCGCCCTTCAGGGAGACCTGCGTACCCTGCTTGACCACCTTGCCACCGGTGTCCTTGCGGTCCTTGGGGACCTCTCCGAACAGACCGACCGAGGTGACCAGGTTCGGCGTGTACCCGGTGAACCAGGCCGACTTGTTGTTGTCGGACGTACCCGTCTTGCCCGCGACCTGCTGGTCGTTGCGGTCGACCGCCTGGGCCACCGAGACCTGGGCCGTACCGTCGTTGACCACGCCGGTGAGCACCGAGGTGACCGAGTCGGCCGCCTGGGAGCTGATGACCTGGTCGGCGATCGGGTTCGGGAAGTCGACCGAACTGTCCTTGTGCTCGGCCGAGGCGACGAGGGCCGGGGTGACCTTGCGGCCGTGGTTGTCGAGGGTCGCGTAGATGCCCGCCATCTCCAGCGGGCTCGCGCCCATGGTGCCGAGGGTCTGCGCGGGGACCGCCTGCATGCCCTTGGTGTCCATGCCGAGCTTGCCGGCGACCTTGAGGACCTCGTCCATTCCGACGTCGACGCCCATCTGCGCGAAGACGGAGTTGATGGACTTGTTCATCGCGGTCTGGACGGTGACGTCGCCGTAGTTCTGGTCGTCCTCGTTGGGCGGCGCGAAGCCGATGCTGCTGCCCTTGACGGAGCGACCGCTGGTGCCGTCGTAGACCGTGTCCGCCGTGATGTCCTGGCCGTCCTGCGTCTTGGCCTGCTCGTCCAGGGCCGCCGCGAAGATCAGCGGCTTGAAGGTGGAGGCGGGCTGGTAGTCGCGGCGGGTCGCGTTGTTCACGTAGTGCTTGAAGTAGTCCTCGCCGCCGTACATCGCCACGACCTTGCCGGTCTTGGGGTCGACGGACGCGGCACCGGCCTCGACATCACCGTCGACCCTGCGCTTCTTGGCGTCCAGCTTGCCGGTGAGCTTCGTCTTGACGGCGACTTCCAGCTGCGTCTGCTTCTTCTTGTCGATGTTGAGCGTGATCGTCCAGCCGCCCGCGTCGACCAGCGCCTTGGCGTCCTCGTAGTTGGCGGCGGCGCCCTTGGCCACCAGCCGGTTGGCCAGCGCGCTGTTGGCCGCGTCCACCAGATAGCCGGTCTGGCCCTCCATGCCGGGCACGCCCTTGGGGTCCTGCGGGGTCGGGAACTTCAGGGTCGCGCGCTTGGCGGCGGACAGCCAGCCCTCCTCGACCATGTTGTTGAGGGTGTAGTTCCAGCGGGCCGTGACCAGCCGCTTGCCGGTGGGCGTGGCGACACCCCAGTCGTACTGGCTCGGGGCCTGGAGCAGCGAGGCGAGGTACGCGCCCTCCTCGACCGTGAGCTCGCTCGCGTCCTTGCCGTAGTACGCCTGGGCCGCCGCCTGGATGCCGTAGGAGTTGCGGCCGTAGTAGCTGGTGTTGATGTAGCCCGCGAGGATGTCGTCCTTGGTCTGCTGACGGTCCACCTTCAGCGCGATGACCAGTTCCTTCAGCTTGCGCGTGACGGTCTGGTCCTGGGTGAGGTAGTAGTTCTTGACGTACTGCTGGGTGATCGTCGAACCACCCTGCTTGCCCTTGCCGGACAGGGTGTTGATCAGACCGCGGGCCGTGCCCTTGAGGTCGACGCCGGCGTCCTTGTAGAAGGACTTGTTCTCCGCGGCGACGAAGGTCTTCTGGACGTCCTTGGGCACCTTGTCCAGGCCGACGATCTCACGGTTGACCTTGCCCGTGCGGGCGAGCGTGCTGCCGTCGCTGTACTTGTAGATGTTGCTCTGACGCTGTGCGTCCGCGTTGCCCTTGGGTATGGAGACGACCATGTAGAGCACGATGAAGGCGCCCATGCCGAGCAGGCAGAAGCCCAGAAAGGTGCCGAGGATCGTCTTCCAGTTCACGAACCGGCGTATGCCGGTGCGGCGGGGCTTTCCTCCGGACGAGGGCATGGCCGCCGCGCGGCGGCCACCGTGCTGCCGCGCTCGTCTCTCTTCCGCTCGTCCCATGGCTGCGTCCGCTCCGCTCGCTCTCGTGTCGCGCTCTCTTGTACGCGTGTCCTGCCGCGTTCACTCACGCGCTCGGGTGTCGCGTTCGTGTTCGCGCGTCACACAGGTTCGCCGCTGAGGTCGGCTCAGCAAACTAACACCACGCGCTATGACAAAGGGCTGTCGATCCGGTCTTTTGCGGACGTGACAATCAGCACGTACTACTCAGGACTTCGCATCCGCCCCATCTCAACCGACGAGCTGGAGGGGTGGAAGGTTGCCAGGCCGGATAAAGTGATATCACTTAGATAGGCCTGGATGGCCTTGGGCGGGTGGGAGTCATACGGGCTTCCGCCGCACGAAAACGGGGGGCCCCAATGCCGGAACACGACTCCACTCCCAGCGACGCCACCTCTCTCGCGGATGTGCCGCGGATGCCCGACCCGCGGGTACGGGAGTTCGCCGCGCACAGCATCGGCGGCGGGCTCGCGCTGCTGTTCGGGCTGGTCGGGCTGCTGCTCGGCGCCGGCCTGATCGCGGCCGCCACGACGGTCGACGCCGGCGGGGCCAAGGCCGCGCTGATCGTTCCCGGCATCCTGATCGGCCTCGCCGCGTTCATCGCGATGTGCGGGCTGAACACGGTGGCGCCCGGTGAGGCGCGGGTCGTCCAGCTCTTCGGGCGGTACCGGGGGACGATCCGCCAGGACGGGCTGCGCTGGGTGAACCCCTTCACCTCCCGCACGAAGATCTCGACCCGGGTACGCAACCACGAGACCGCCGTCCTCAAGGTCAACGACGCCTACGGCAATCCGATAGAGCTCGCCGCGGTCGTGGTCTGGAGGGTCGAGGACACCGCGCAGGCCACCTTCGAGGTCGACGACTTCCTGGAGTTCGTCGCCACGCAGACCGAGGCGGCCGTACGGCACATCGCGATCGAGTACCCCTACGACGCCCACGACGCGGACGGTCTCTCGCTGCGCGGCAACGCCGAGGAGATCACCGAGAAGCTCGCCGTCGAACTGCACGCGCGCGTGGAGGCGGCCGGGGTCTCGATCATCGAGTCGCGCTTCACGCATCTCGCGTACGCTCCCGAGATCGCCTCCGCGATGCTTCAGCGCCAGCAGGCCGGGGCGGTGGTCGCGGCGCGGCGGGAGATCGTGGACGGGGCGGTCGGGATGGTCGAGGCCGCGCTCGCCCGGATCACCGAGCGGGACATTGTGGAGCTGGACCCCGAGCGGAAGGCGGCGATGGTGTCGAACCTGTTGGTGGTGTTGTGCGGTGACCGGGCTCCGCAGCCCGTCCTGAACACGGGGTCCCTCTACCAGTGACGGATCCCTCCGGGGGGTCGGTCCCCGAGCGTCGGCCACAGCCGCAGCGGCAGCCGCAGCAGCGCAAGCAGGTTCTGCTGCGGCTGGATCCGCTCGTCCATGAAGCGCTGGCTCGGTGGGCGGCGGATGAGCTGCGCTCGGCGAACGCGCAGGTCGAGTATCTGCTGCGGCGGGCACTTGCGGAGGCGGGGCGGTTGCCGGGTGGGGCGGGGCCGATTCCTCGGCGGGGTCGACCGGCCGCTTCCGCGACGGGGGAACCGGAGGAGTAGGCCACGACGGCCCCCTGGGGGCCGGGTGTGGTTCTTCGGCTGCGAGCCGGTGGGGGTGATCGCGCAGTTCCCCGCACCCCGAGGACCGGGGGTCGACCCTCGGCTGCAAGCCGGCAGGGGCACACACAGTTCCCCGCACCCCCAAGGACCGGGGGTCGACCCTCGGCTGCAAGCCGGCAGGGGCACACACAGTTCCCCGCACCCCCAAGGACCGGGGGTCGACCTTCGGCTGCAAGCCGGCAGGGGCTGGGCGCGCAGTTCCTCGCGCCCCTAAAGCTTCGCCCCCCGGGTGGGGCGGGTAGGGCCGGCGGGGGCGGGGGAATCGTGGTGACGGAACCGTGACAATCGGGGGTGACCTGCGCGTACGTGGGGTTCACCATGATCTATTCGCGGTGTGTATACGTGCGGTGTATACGCCGTGTGTAGAGTGCTCGGCATGTCCATCGGTCACACCCTCCTAGGACTCCTGGAGTCCGGGCCCCGTCACGGTTACGACCTGAAGCGGGCCTTCGACGAGAAGTTCGGTCACGACCGGCCGCTGCACTACGGCCAGGTCTACTCGACGATGTCGCGGCTGCTCAAGCACGGACTCGTCGAGGTCGACGGGATAGAGGCGGGCGGCGGCCCGGAGCGGAAGCGGTACGCGATCACCGACGCCGGGATCACCGACGTACAGCGGTGGCTCGCGACGCCGGAGAAGCCCGAGCCGTATCTGCAGTCGACCCTCTACACGAAGGTCGTCCTCGCACTGCTCACGCACCGGGACGCGTCCGAGATCCTCGACACCCAGCGGTCCGAGCACCTGCGGATGATGCGCATCCTGACGGACCGCAAGCGCAAGGGCGACCTCGCCGACCAGCTGATCTGCGACCACGCCCTCTTCCACCTGGAGGCCGACCTGCGGTGGCTGGAGCTCACTGCCGCGCGCCTCGAAAAACTCGCCGAGGCGGTAACCCGATGACCCCCGCAGGCTCCCTGCTCACGGCGCACGACCTGCGCAAGGCGTACGGCCCCACCAACGCCCTCGACGGCGCCGAGTTCTCCATCCACCCGGGCGAGGTCGTCGCCGTGATGGGCCCCTCCGGCTCCGGCAAGTCGACCCTCCTGCACTGCCTGGCCGGCATCGTGACACCGGACTCCGGGTCCATCGTCTACAACGGCCAGGAGATGGCGACCATGAACGACGCCCAGCGCAGCGCGCTGCGGCGCAGCGAGTTCGGGTTCGTGTTCCAGTTCGGGCAGCTCGTTCCCGAACTGACCTGCGTCGAGAACGTCGCCCTCCCGCTGCGGCTCAACGGCACCGGGCGCAAGGAGGCGGAGCGAACCGCCCTGTCCTGGATGGAACGGCTGGAGGTCGACGACCTCAAGGGCAAGCGGCCGGGCGAGATATCCGGCGGCCAGGGACAGCGGGTCGCCGTGGCCCGGGCACTGGTCACCAGCCCGCGCGTACTCTTCGCGGACGAGCCCACCGGAGCACTCGACTCCTTCAACGGCGAACGCGTGATGGATCTGCTCACCGAGGCGGCCCGCTCGACCAACGCCGCCGTCGTCCTCGTCACGCACGAGGCACGGGTGGCCGCCTACTCGGACCGCGAGATCGTCGTACGCGACGGAAAGTCCCGCGACATGGAGCGGATCGTATGAGCGCCGCTCCCAGCGTCCGGCAGTGGTCCAGAGACCTGGCCATGGGCGCCAAGTTCGCCTTCACCGGCGGACGCGAGGGCTGGATGCGTGCGGTCCTCACGGCCGTCGGGGTCGGGCTCGGCGTCGCGCTGCTGCTGCTCACCACGGCGCTGCCGAGTGCGCTCCAGGCCCGCAGCGACCGCGAGAAGGCCCGTACGGACATCACGTTCACCGATGTGGGCATACCCGAGGCGTCCGATCGGACCCTTCTCGTCGCGGCCGTCGACGACACCTACCGCGACAAGGACATCCGCGGACGCGAGGTGCAACCCGAGGGGGCCCGGGCGCCGCTTCCGCCGGGGGTGAAGAAGATCCCGGCGCCGGGCGAGATGGTGGTCTCCCCCGCGCTGGCGGACCTGCTGAAGTCCGGCAGCGGGAAACTGCTGCGCGAGCGGCTGCCCTACCGCACCATCGGCACCATCGGGGAGCCCGGTCTCGTCGGCGCGAACGAACTCAGCTTCTACGCGGGCGCCGACAACCTCGCCCCGAGGATCGACGGCTCCAGAGTGACCCGTATCGACCACTTCGGGGAGCCCCTCGGACCGCCCGACAAACTGGACCCGGTACTCCTCCTCCTGATCATCGTCGTCTTCGTGGTGCTGCTGCTGCCGGTCGGTGTCTTCATCGCCGCGGCCGTGCGCTTCGGCGGCGAGCGGCGCGACCGGCGGCTCGCGGCACTGCGCCTGGTCGGCTCCGACAGCCGGATGACCCGGCGGATCGCCGCGGGCGAGGCCCTCTCGGGCGCCGTCCTCGGGCTCGCCTTCGGCACGGTCTTCTTCCTGCTGGCCCGTCAACTGGCGGGATCCGTCGAGATCTTCGGCAAGAGCGTGTTCCCGAGCTATCTGAACCCCACGCCCGCACTGGCCGCCCTGGTCGCCGTCGCGGTGCCCGCGGCCGCGGTCCTCGTCACCCTGCTCGCACTGCGCGGGGTCGTCATCGAGCCGCTCGGAGTGGTCCGTGCGGCCAAGCCCGCGCGGCGCCGACTGCGGTGGCGACTGCTGCTGCCGATCGGCGGACTCGCGATGCTCTACCCGATGATCGGCAAGGGCAACACCAGCGGAAACTTCAACCAGTACCTGGTGATCGGCGGTGTCCTGCTGCTCCTGATCGGCGTCACGGCGCTGCTGCCCTGGATCGTCGAAACGGTCGTCGCCCGGCTCGGATCCGGCTCGGTGTCCTGGCAACTCGCGATCCGCAGACTCCAGTTGAGCAGCGGAACGGCGGCCCGCATGGTCAACGGCATCGCGGTCGCGGTGGCCGGCGCCATCGCCCTGCAAATGCTGTTCGCCGGGGTCGAGGGCGACTACACCAAGGACACGTCGAACGACCTCCAGCGGGCGCAGATGCAGATCCGCCTCCCGTACGACGTCCCGCTCGACCAGGCCCGCGAGCAGTTCGCGCGGACCAAGGGCGTACGACAGGTCACCGCGATCGGCTCCGGTTCGCTGGGCGACCGGAAGCGGGACCCGAACACGTCCACGACCGTGACCGTCGGCAACTGCGCGTCGCTGCGCGAGGTGGCCACGCTGCCGACGTGCCGCGACGGCGACGTCTTCCTCGTCAAGGGCCCCGACAGCGACCTGGACGCGCCGAAGCTCGGCAAGCCCGGCCGAACCCTCTACATCGACCCCTCCTACGCCGATAGCTTCAGGGGCAGGCAGGCCGCCTGGACCGTGCCGCAGGACATCAAGGCAGCCCGGGTCCGCACGGATGCGACGAATGGTCTGACCGGCGGCATCCTGTTCACCCCGAGCGCACTGCCGGCCGGGGCCGCACGGGCGATCGAGGGCAACGCCTACCTGCAGATCGACCAGTCGGAACCGGACGTCTACGACCTCGTTCGCAACACCACGGCGAAGCTCAGCCCGCTGGCCCACGCCTGGACCTGGGCGTCGACCGAGCAGGACAACCGCTACACCTCCATCCGCACCGGCCTGTCCGTCGGCGCGGCCTGCGTCCTGTTCCTGATCGGCGCGAGCCTGCTGGTCTCACAGCTGGAACAGCTGCGCGAGCGAAAGAAACTGCTCTCCGTCCTGGTCGCCTTCGGCACTCGACGCCGCACGCTGAGCCTGTCGGTGCTCTGGCAGACCACGATCCCGATCGCGCTGGGTCTGTTGCTCGCTTCCGTGGTCGGTGTGACCCTGGGCGTGGTCCTGCAGAAGATGACGAGCGTCTCGGTGCGCGTGGACTGGCCGAGCCTGCTGTCGATGACCGGCATCGGCGCGGGAGTCGTCCTGCTGGTGACCGCACTCAGCCTGCCGCCACTGCTGCGGCTGATGCGGCCGGACGGACTGCGCACCGAGTGACGGGGCTCGTGGACCGGGACGCTCAGGCGTCCCGGTCCCACACCCGTACCGGCAGCGGTCGCAGCGCTTCTCGGAGCGCGGCGGCCAGTTCTTCGTACTCGCCGCCACGCGCGGCCCCGGCGCGCATCGCCAGTGCGATCCGGCGGGTCGGCGCCGGGTCCGCGAAGTAGCCGGTCAGGAGCTGGTTGCTGCGGGTCGTCTCGACCTTGACGGCGGTGCGCGGCAGCAAGGTGCAGCCGAGTCCGCCGGCGACGAGCTGGACCAGGGTGGACAGGCCCGCAGCCGTGGTGGTGACCGGGGCGTCCTCCCGGCCCGCCTCCCGGCAGATGTCGAGGGCCTGGTCGCGCAGGCAGTGTCCCTCGTCGAGCAGGAGCAGGTTGAGCTCGCGCAGGGCTTCGCGGGGGATGCCCTCCCGGCCGCCGAGCGAGTGGTCGAGCGGAGTGACGAGCACGAAGTCCTCGTCGAACAGCGGGAGTTCGGTCACGCCGGGTACACCGAGCGGAACGGCGAGCAGCAACAGGTCGAGACGGCCGGAGGTCAGCCCGTCGAGGAGGTTGGCGGTCTGCTCCTCGTGGACCTGGAGATCGAGGTCCGGGTAGCGGTCGTGGACCAGGTTGAGGACGGTGGGCAGGAGGTAGGGCGCGACGGTGGGGATGACGCCGAGGCGCAGCGCCCCGGTGAACGGCGCCCGTACCGCCTCCGCTTCCTCCATGAGCGCGCCGACCTCGTCCAGTACCGCCTTCGCGCGTACGGCGAGACGCTCGCCGGCGGGTGAGAGCAGCACCTTGCGGGTCGTACGCTCCAGGAGGGTCACGCCGAGCGTCTCCTCCAGGACGGAGACCGCGCCCGACAGCGCGGGCTGGCTCATGCCGATCGCGGCGGCGGCGTCACGGAAGTGCAGGTGTTCGGCCACGGCGGCGAAGGCGCGCAGCTGGGCGAGGCTCGGCTGACGGCGCCCGTTCCCCTTGAGGCTCATGGCTCCCTTGCCACTCACGGGGCCCTTGCCACTCATGGGGCCCTTGGAGCTTGCGTTGCCCATCGGGCTGGCCATGGCCGTACCTCTTACTCATAGTCACTGATAGTCGCATTCGATCAACACGACCGAGTGTAGCTATTTCCGTAATCAATGCAGCATGTGCCAACATCAGCATCGTCCAACCCCCGGGAAACGCCCCCAAAAAGGGCTTTTCCTCGCTGCAAGGAGAGCGTGTGCTCACTGTCGGTGACAAGTTCCCCGAGTTCGATCTGACCGCCTGTGTCTCGCTGGAGAAGGGCGAGGAGTTCCAGCAGATCAACCACAAGACCTACGAGGGTCAGTGGAAGGTGATCTTCGCATGGCCCAAGGACTTCACCTTCGTGTGCCCGACCGAGATCGCGGCCTTCGGCAAGCTGAACGACGAGTTCGCCGACCGTGACGCCCAGGTGCTCGGCTTCTCCGGCGACTCCGAGTTCGTGCACCACGCCTGGCGCAAGGACCACGACGATCTGCGTGACCTGCCCTTCCCGATGATGGCGGACTCGAAGCACGAGCTCATGCGGGACCTCGGCATCGAGGGCGAGGACGGCTTCGCCAAACGTGCGGTGTTCATCGTCGACCAGAACAACGAGATCCAGTTCTCCATGGTGACCGCCGGTTCCGTCGGCCGTAACCCCAAGGAGGTCCTCCGGGTCCTCGACGCGCTCCAGACGGACGAGCTCTGCCCGTGCAACTGGACCAAGGGCGAGAACACCCTCGACCCGGTGGCGCTCCTGGCGGGTGAGTAACCCTCCATGGCCCTCGACGTACTGAAGTCCGCCCTGCCGGACTACGCGAAGGACCTGCGTCTCAACCTCGGCTCGGTCATCGGCAACTCGGACCTTCCGCAGCAGCAGCTGTGGGGGACGGTGCTGGCGTGTGCGATCGCGGCGCGGTCGCCGCGGGTGCTGCGGGAGCTGGAGCCGGAGGCGAAGGCTCAGCTGTCGCCGGAGGCGTACACCGCCGCCAAGTCGGCTGCCGCGATCATGGCGATGAACAACGTCTTCTACCGCACGCGGCACCTGCTGTCGGACCCCGAGTACGGGACCCTGCGGGCCGGTCTGCGGATGAACGTCATCGGCAACCCCGGTGTCGAGAAGGTCGACTTCGAGCTGTGGTCGCTGGCGGTGTCCGCGGTGAACGGTTGCGGTCAGTGTCTTGACTCCCATGAGCAGGTGCTCCGCAAGGCGGGCGTCGACCGGGAGACGATCCAGGAGGCGTTCAAGATCGCTTCTGTGATCCAGGCGGTCGCCACGACGCTGGACGCCGAAGCCGTCCTCGCAGAGTAACCTCCGCCGCTTTACTCAGGCCCCGTTCACCCTGGTCGGGTGGGCGGGGCCTTCGTTTCTCGCCCCCGCCGCCCCTGCCCGTCCCATCCCCGGGGGCTCCGCCCCCAAACCCCCGGGGGGTTCGTTGGCCGCGGGTGAACGGGGGCTTGGCGCGCGGTACCCCGCGCCCCTGGGGCACGGGGCTGCGCCCCGGC